>JAKAZU010000098.1 GCA_021826525.1 Thermoplasmata archaeon | reverse complement strand
CCGCTCGATCGGATCGTCGCACGGCACGGTGGCGGGTTCCGCCTTTTCGGAAAGGCCGAATTCCTCAATCCGACGGGCTCGGTGAAGGACCGCGCGGCTCTGTTCATTGTCGAAGAGGCCATCGAAGCGGGCGAGCTCCGGAACGGGAGAACGCTCGTGGACGCCTCCAGCGGCAACACCGCGGTCGCCTACGCGATGCTCGGGGCGCGCCTCGGCTTTCCGGTACGGCTCTGCGTCCCCCGCAACGCGCACCCCGAGCGCCTGCGTCGGATGCGAGCGCTGGGCGCGGAGATCGTCCTGACCGACCCGATGGAGGGAAGCGATGGCGCCCAGCGAGAGGCCCTGCGCATCTCCCGAGCCCAGCCGGAGAAGTACTACTATCCGGATCAGTACAACAGCCCCGCCAATCCCGGGGCCCATTACGCGGGCACGGGCCCGGAGATCTGGCATCAGACGAACGGAAGGCTCACTCACTTCGTCGCGGGCGTGGGCACCGGGGGCACCATCTCGGGGGTGGCGCGGTACCTGAAGGAACAACAGCCGACGATCCGGGTCGTGGGCGTCGAGCCGACCGGCCCCATGCACGGGATCGAGGGACTCAAGCACCTCCCGTCGGCCTTGCGCCCATCGACGTACCAGGAGCGCTGGGTGGATGCAACGATGCGGATCGAGACCGAGGTGGCGATCGAGGCCCAAGGCGAGCTCGCCCGGGAAGAGGGGATCTCGGTGGGCCGATCGGCGGGCGCCGCCGTCGCAGCCTCCCTCGCGCTCGGTGCGGCGAGTCCGGATGCGTTCATCGTGACGATCCTGCCGGACGCCGCGGACCCCATGGCGCAGGAGACCGACCGATGACGGTAGCGAACCTCGCTCCGGGGCTCGTCGAAGCGATCGCTCGCCACGGGGAGGAGGCGTACCCGGACGAGTGCTGCGGATTCCTCGTCGGCACAGCCAGCGACGAAGAGCGCCACGTCACCCGCATCGAGCGCGCGACGAACGAGTACGCGGGAGAGCGGCGGCGGCGCTTCGTGATCCGCGCGGAGGAGCTGCAGCGGATCGAGGAGGGGCTCGAAGGCACTTCGCTGTTCGTCCTCGGCTTCTACCACTCCCACCCGGACCACCCGGCACGACCCTCCGCGTTCGACCAGGACCACGCCTGGCCCTGGTACGTGTACCTCGTTCAGAACGTCGAACGAGGTCGTGCCGGCGAGATGGGCGCGTTCGAGCTCGAGGCGGAGGCCCGAGAGTTCCGTGCGATCCCGCTCCGACCGGCTTCACCCCTCCGCGCCACCGTCTGAATGGAACGATACCGAGAGCTCAAGAACGGACGAACCCAGGTACCAGCGATGGCGCAAGTCTCGGTCAAGATCCCTACGCCACTGCGCTCGTTCGCCGGCGGCGCGGCCACGATCCCCGTCGAGGGCGCCACCGTCGGCGAGGTGCTCCGGCGGATCACCACCACCCACTCCGGGCTCGGCCGCCACCTGTTCACCCCGGAGGGAAAGCTCCGCAGCTTCGTCACGGTCTATCGCAACGACGAGGACATTCGCTACCTGGAACGGGACTCCACGCCCGTGAAGGATGGCGACGTGGTGTCCATCGTCCCAGCGATCGCCGGAGGGGCCGGTGTCGAACCAAGGACCCCAATCCCGCTCGTCCTCTCCGAGCGCAGCGTTCCGGCCGGAAGCCGCGCGCGGGCCCTGTCCAACGAGGAGATGCTGCGGTACAGTCGCCACCTCCTCCTCAGCGAGGTCGGAGTCGAAGGTCAGAAGAAGTTGCGTGACGCGAAGGTTCTGATCGTAGGCGCCGGTGGGCTCGGCTCTCCCACCGCGCTGTATCTCGCCGCCGTCGGTGTGGGAGAGATCGGCCTCGTGGATTTCGACCGGGTCGAGGTCTCGAACCTGCAGCGCCAGATCCTGTTCACGACGGCGGATGTGGGCCATGCGAAAGTCGACGCGGCCCGAGACCGGCTCCAGGCGATGAATCCCGGGGTCCATGTGACCGCGTTCTCCGAGCCGCTCACCTCCGCGAACGCGATGGACGTGATTCGGGGGTACGACATTGTGATCGACGGGACGGACAACTTCGCCACGCGCTACCTCGTCAACGACGCCTGCGTTCTACTCGGCAAGCCCAACGTCTATGGGTCGATCTATCGCTTCGAAGGGCAAGCGAGCGTCTTCGACGCCCGGGCGGGCCCCTGCTACCGCTGCCTGTATCCGGAACCCCCGCCTCCGGGCCTCGTTCCGTCGTGCGCCGAGGCCGGTGTGCTCGGGGTGCTGCCGGGGATCGTGGGGGTCATCCAGGCGACCGAGGCGATCAAGATCATCCTCGGAGCCGGTGAACCCCTCGTCGGACGCCTGCTCTTGTTCGATGCACTTGCGATGTCGTTCCGGGAGCTCGCGCTGCGCAAGAACCCGGACTGCGACCTCTGCGGTCCCCACGCGACGCAGAAGGGGCTCATCGACTACCTAGAGTTCTGCGGTGTACCGGCCGTCGGCTCGGCCCCGGCCCCGTCGGGGGTGCCCGAGGTGAGCGCGAAGGCGCTCGCGGAGGAACTGAGCTCCCCCGAACCGCCGTTCCTGCTCGATGTTCGCGAGCCCGAGGAGTGGGAGATCGTTCGTCTTCCCGGCGCCTACTTGATCCCCCGCCTCGAGCTGCCCGACCGCCTCAACGAAGTGACGGGAGCTCGACGGGTCGTGGTGTACTGCAAGAGCGGGGTCCGTTCGAGCGCCGCCACGAAGCTCCTCCTCGGGCTTGGTTTCTCCGGAGTACGCAACCTACGTGGAGGGATCGACGCCTGGGCGAAGCAGGTCGACCCTTCGATGCCGCGATACTGAACGAACGTTACATCGACCCCGGGGCGCGCGCGCCTGCCGGGGCCCCGTCGTCGATCGCGAGTGGAGCACGATACGAGCGCACGCGCCGGGAGAGCTCCCGCGCGAACGCCGGCGGGTCGCGAGGGGAGATGAAGAGCGGCACCGAATCGGCCGTGATCAGGAGCCCTTTCGGCGAGGTGTAGATCGCGTCGATGGGTCCGAGCGAAGGCGTCCACATCCGGCCGCGCCATCCCCAGGATCCGAAGAAGCCGCCCGGCGAGAGATCGCTCAGATTGACGAACTCGATCTTCCGCACCTCGTGCAGGTTCACGTGCCGGGAGCCGAGGATCCGGGAGGCGTGCAGCCGGTCGGCGTCCATCGAGTAGTGCGTGGAAAGGTAGCGGACCAGGAAGAACAGGATGAGCGCATAGAGAAGGTAGGGCACCCACCACCCGCCGGAGATGAGGCTCGCGGGCACTATGAAGAAGGCGAGGAGGAGTAGAATGA
>JAKAZU010000097.1 GCA_021826525.1 Thermoplasmata archaeon | reverse complement strand
ACCCGGGTGACCTGTTACGGCCGGCACCCCGGCCCGTCGTCCGAGCTCGCGCCCGTGCCGTCGCGGGCTTCCGTTCCCCGGTTCGACGCCTTCGGCGCACGGGGTTCTCGGGGCTACGGGGCCGGCTCAGAGCTTCTCCACCAGCTCACGGAACTCGGCGTCGGTCCAGCCCTTGAGGGTGATGGTCCGCGCGGCTCCGCTCAGCCCGACTCCGAGCGCGAGGCGGTTCGCCACCTCGTCCGAAGGGAGTTCCGCGGTGACCACCGCGTCGTAGATCCCCATGGTGTGTAGGCTCGCGGTTACCCTTCCGCCGGCCGCGGTGATCGCGCGCTCGAAATCATTGGCGCGCTTGGGTGAGTCCTTCACCGTGTGGATTCCTTGATCGGTCAATTGCACGAGGAACACATAGTTCGGCATGGTTCGCCGCCGCCCGATGCGCGCCGCGTAGAAAGCGATGCCGGCCGCCCGCGGGAACGGTGCCGGTCGGGGGAACCTCTGGTCCGAACCCTTTTTGGGGAGGGAGGAGGTCGTCTCGCCCTCCGAGGTTCGATGTCCGATTCCAACACGGTGACCGTACGGCTTCCGGACGCGAGCGTGCGGGAGGTCCTTCGCGGCTGTACCGTACGGGAGATCCTTCAAGCGTGGCGGCCGGAGGAATCCGCGACGTACCTCGCCGCGATCCTCGATGGGGTCCCCGTCGATCTCGACCGCCGGGTCGAGGCCGGCGCCTCGCTCTCACCGCTCACCTTCGAGGACCGAGCGGGCCGGGACATCCTCCAGCACTCTGCCGCCCATCTCGTAGCGAAGGCACTGACGGAGATCATCCCGGAAGCAAAGCCGACCCACGGACCCCCGACCGACGAGGGGTTCTTCTACGATTTCGATGTCCGACCCCTGACCCCCGAGGACCTCGAGGAGATGCGCCGCGTGATCCACCGCACCGTCCGCGCGGGGGACCGGTTCCAACGACGCGAGATCTCGAGAGCCGAGGCCGAGGAATTGTTCGCCGCGAATCCCCACAAGCTCCGGTACATCCATGAGGCGCCGGAAGGGGAGATGGTCTCGGTGTACTCGACGGGCGACTTCGTCGATCTCTGCCGGGGACCTCACGTCCCCGACGTCCACTGGCTCGAGGGCGTCCACATCCTCGGATTCTCGGCCGTCAAGGCCGAGGAGGGAGCGGCGGCGACCTCGATCCAGCGGGTGCGCGGGGTCGGGTTCCCCACTCGGGCTCAGCTGGATGCCTACCTCAAGATGCGCAAGGAGGCCGAAGCGCGTGATCACCGTGCCATGGGCGCGAAGCTCGAGCTGTTTACCTTCTTCGAGGAGAGCCCCGGCTTTCCCGTGTGGCTCCCGAAAGGGATGATCGTGGTTCGCGAGCTGGAACGGTTCGTGACCGAACACCTGAACGAATCCGGATACTCGGAGGTTCGCACCCCTCTCCTGTTCGACATCTCCGTCTACCAGACGAGCGGTCATTGGGAGCACTACCGAGAGAATATGTTCCTGACGACGAGCGAGGACCGGACCTTTGGCTGGAAGCCGATGAACTGCCCGGGCTCGATGATGATCTTCCGGTCCCGCGCCCGGAGCTACCGCGAATTGCCGCTCCGCCTCGCAGAGTTCGCTCCGCTGCACCGGAACGAGACCAGCGGCACCCTGCACGGGATGACCCGCGTTCGGGAATTCGTTCAGGACGACGCCCACCTCTTCGTCTCGGAGGACCAGATCGAAGGGGAGCTCCGCGTGCTCCTCGAATGGGTACGCAGCGCGTTCACGACCTGCAAGCTGGAGTGGAGCTACGAGCTTTCCACGCGCCCCGCGACGTTCCTGGGAGAGAAGGAGACCTGGGATCGGGCCGAGGCGACCCTCGAGAAACTGCTCAAGGAATCCGGTGTGAAGTACCGCGTGTCCCCCGGCGAGGGAGCCTTCTACGGCCCCAAGATCGACATCCACGTTCGGGACAGCATCGGCCGGCCCTGGCAGACCGGCACGATCCAGCTCGACTACCAGATGCCCATCCGCTTCGGACTCGAGTACCAGGGCGCCGACGGGAAGATGCACGTGCCGGTGGTCATCCATCGGGTCATCCTCGGGAGCTGGGAGCGGTTCTTGGGGGTCCTGCTCGAACATTGCAACGGACGATTGCCTCCGTGGCTGTGCCCGGTCCAGGTCCGGATCCTCCCCGTCACCGACCGGCACGTAGAACTCGCCCAGGGATTGTTTGAGGAGTTGCGGGCGAGCCACCTGCGCGTCGAGGTCTCCGACACGCTCGAAACCCTCCCGAAGAGGGTGCGCGAGGCCGAGGTCGAGCGGGTCCCGTACATCGCGGTGGTGGGCGATCAAGAGATCGCGGATGGGACCGTCGCACTTCGAATCCGGGGCTCGAAGGGGTTCACCTCGCTCTCGCGCCCCGAGTTCATCGATCGGGTCTCCCGCCGCGTGCGCGAACGCGCCTTCGAACCCTGATCGAAGACGCGGAGAGCCTCCTCCGCTCGAGAACGACCCGCCCAGCGAGGGCGCAGGAGGAAACGTCCAACGAAGCGGGCCTACTGCCCCGACCATTCTTTTTTAATAGAGCGGCCGGTACGCGCGACCAGCACCACGGAGTAGCGTCATGGGACTGAGCACCTTCCAGTTGGAGATCCTGATCCTCGTTGCCTCGGTCCTCGCACTGGCGTATGCCGCGGTGATGACCCTGTTCGTCTTGCGCCAATCGGACGGCAACGACCGGATGCGGTCGATCGGCGACGCGATCCGAGAGGGAGCCAACGCGTTCCTGCGCCGCGAGTACACGATCGTGTTCAGCGTGGCGATCGCCCTCGCGATCATCATCGCCTTCGCGTTCGGCATTGGCGGCATCGGACCCGCCCTCGCGATCGGATTCCTCTTCGGCGCCGCGGGCAGCGCGCTCGCCGGCGCGATCGGGATGTACGTCAGCGTCCGCGCGAACGTGCGGACGGCGGCCCGGGCCGAGAAGAGCGATCTGGCTTCGACCATGCGATTCGCGTTCTATGGTGGCACGGTGACGGGCCTCTCCGTCGCGGGACTCGCACTCATCGAACTCGTCGGGTTCTACATGGCGTTCGGCGGCAACGTCTCGAGCATGGTCGGGCTCCTCTTCGGGGCGTCACTGATGAGCCTCTTCGCCCGGGTTGGGGGCGGGATCTACACGAAGGGCGCCGACGTCGGCGCCGACCTCATCGGCAAGGTCGAGGCGGGTATTCCCGAGGACGATCCCCGGAACCCGGCCGTCATCGCGGACAACGTCGGGGACAACGTCGGAGACTGCGCGGGAATGGCCGCGGACCTGTTCGAGACCTACGTCGTCACGGCCGTCAGCGCGATG
>JAKAZU010000096.1 GCA_021826525.1 Thermoplasmata archaeon | reverse complement strand
TACCTCAAGACCCGAAGTCGGTCCGGTTTCGACCACCGGCTCCCTCCACGCCGAGACGTTCCGGGTGATCCGAAGCACGTCCGCGCCGGAGGCGAAGCAGAGCGGAGGAGGAACGGACCGCTCAGGCTCGGCGCGTTCGGCGGCTCCGTTCTCCTCGACGGTCCGGGGTGGATCCCGCTCCGGAAGTGGGCGCTCGACACCCCACTCGGGCGCCTCGGCTACGAGGGGGAGAGCGCCCGGCGGCGCCTCGTGAATGGGAGGCGCCTGCGTGTCCTCTGCGCCGGTCGCCGGCGAACGGCGAGCCTCTCAACCCGCCGGGAGACCCCGTACGCGTCGGATCTCCTTCGTGAGCGCAGGGACGATCTGGAACAAGTCCCCGACGATTCCGTAGTCGGCCACGCGGAAGATCGGCGCGGAGGAGTCATTGTTGACCGCGACGATCACTCGGGAGCTCACCATGCCCACGATGTGCTGGATCGCTCCGGAGATCCCCACCGCGATGTAGAGCTGCGGAGAGACGGCCTTGCCCGTCTGGCCGACCTGGAAGGAACTCGGCCGCCATCCCGCGTCGGTGACAGCGCGCGAAGCTCCGACAGCCGCTCCGAGCGAATCCGCCAGCGCCTCGACGAGGCGGAAGCCGTTCGCGTCCCGAACCCCCCGGCCACCCGAGACCACGATGGAGGCATCGGAGAGCGCGGGTCCGGCCGACACGCCGGCTGCGGCAACCTCGGTGCGTCGCGCGGCGAGTAGGGGGTCGGGGATCTCCGGGCTGGAGTCCGGCTCGGCGATGGCCACGGCCGCGCCGGCGGTGGGCTCGGCGAACGCATGGGGCCGGATCGCGATCGCGATGCGGGACCCGGTGAGCCGACGGGTCTCGGTGGCTCGACCTCCGTAGACCGGTCGGAGTACGCGGAGCGCGCCCGCATCGGCCCACGTCGCTTCCGTCACGCCGTTCGCCGCGGCCGCGCCCCATCGAACGGCCAGGCGGCCCGTCAGGTCCCGACCGAATTCCGTTCCGCCCGTCACGATGACGGACGCGGAGACCGCCTCGGCCGATGCCACGACGCTCACCGCGATCGCCCCGGCCCCCGCCGCGTCGAGGCGCGGGTCCTCCCGGGTCCGGATGCGCGTCACTCCGAGCTCCCCGAACTCCGTCACCGAGCGGTCCAGCGAACTGCCCGCGAGGAATCCGACCACGGAGCCCTCGGGGCCCGCGAGCGCGAGCGCCACTCCGACCGCCTCCCGCGTGGCGGAGGTGAGATGGCCGGAAAGCCGCTCGCCCACGACGAGGATGGACGGCGTCACGGGAAGACCTTCGCCTCCTCGCGCAGGAGGCGGACGATCGTCTCCGCCGCCTCTTCCGGGGACTTGTACTCGATCATCTTCGCGCCGGTGCGGGCCGGCGGGAGCTCGAACCGTTCCGCCACCGAGCGGGGTCGGGCCGCCTCCCCGAGCGCGGCCGAGACCTCGGCCCAGGGAATCTTCGCGATCGGCATCTTCCGGGACTTGAGGATGTTCGGCAGTTTCGCGGTCCGCGGGTCGTTCCACGCCTGCTGGAGCGCGATGGCGCACGGGAGGGGAGCGGTCCAGCTCTCGACGCCCTCCTCGGTCGCGCGCTGGAACGTGAGAGACCCGCTCGCCGAGTCGACGCGCAGGTTGACGACGCTGCCGAAATCCGCGATGCCGAGGGACTCCGCGATCGCGGCCGTCACGAGACCTTCCTCGTCATCGCCCGCCTGCTTGCCTCCCAAGAGCAGTTCGTGCGGGACCCGGGCGAGCGCGAAGGCGAGCGCGCGGGCCACGACCCCCGGATCGTCCGCCCCTTCCGCCGGTGACTCGACCCAGGTCGCCTCATCGACCCCGAGGGCGAGAGCGGCGCGCAGGACCTCCTCGGTGCGGGGCGCCGGACCGAACGCGAGCGCCCGTACCTTCGAGCCGGGCGTCGCCTCGCGGAGGAGGAGTGCCTGCTCGATCGCGGACTCGTCGTAGCCGGCGAGCACGAACTTGACGCCCTCGGCGTCGAGCTGGGTCCCGTCGGTTCGGGCGCGAAGGCGGGTCTCCGCCTCCGGTACCGGCTTGATCAGAACGGCGATCTCCATCGGCTCCTCCGGGCCTACGCGTACGCTCGCAGCAACTCTTTCGAGATGACGATCCGCTGGATCTCGTTCGCGCCCTCGTAGATCTGGGTGAGCTTCGCGTCGCGCAGGAGCTTCTCGACCGGATACTCCTTCATGTAGCCGTAGCCGCCGAAGATCTGGATCGCGTCGTCGGCGACGCGCATCGCGGCGTCCGAGGCGTAGCACTTCGCGATTGCCGACTCGAGCGATCCCCGCTCTCCCCGGTCGATCGTCACGGCGGCCTGCCAGGTGAGGAGCCGCGCCGCGCGAATGGACTGGACCATGTTGGCGAGCTTGATCTGGATCGCCTGGTGCTCGGCGATCGGCTTGCCGAACGAACGGCGACCGAGCGCGTACTTGGCAGCGTGGTCCAGCGCCGCCTGGCCGATCCCGGTCGCGAGCGCGCCGATCGGCGTCCGGGTCTGGTCGAGCGTGCGCATCGCCATCGAGAACCCTTCGCCCTCGGCGCCGAGCCGGTTCGCGACGGGCACTCGAACCCCCTCGAAGTGAACCGTGCTGGTAGAGCTCGCGCGGTGGCCCATCTTGTCCTCGTCCTTTCCGGGAGCGACCCCGGGAGTGTCGCGGGGAACGATGAACGCGGTGATCCCTTTGTGGCCGAGCTGCGGATCGATCGTCGCGAAGACCGTGTACAGCGAGGCGTGCGGGGCGTTGGTGATGAAGCACTTCTCCCCGTCGAGGACGTAGTGATCCCCCTCCTTTCGCGCACGCGTCTTCAGCGCACCGGCATCGCTGCCCCCGCCGGGCTCGGTCAGGCAGAAGGACGCGAGATGGTACTCCGCGCAGAACGGCGTGAGCCATTGCGCCCGCTGCTCCGCCGTCCCGCCGAGGATGATCGGTTCGAGCGCGAGGCAGTTGGCGATGATCGAGGTCGTCATGCCCCCGCAGCCCTGGGCGAGCTCCTCGACGATCAGGCATTGGTCCATGACCGAGAGGCCGCTGCCGCCGTACTCGGTCGGCACGTTCAGGTTCATCAGTCCAAGCTCCCAGCCCCTGCGATAGATCTCCTCGGGGAAGCGCCCGGCCTTGTCGCACTCCGCAGCATGCGGCGCCATCTCGGTCCGCGCGAACTTCCGGGCGAGGTCCCGGAGGCTTTCCTGTTCCGGAGTGAGTGAGAAGTCCGGCATGGGGGGCCGCCGAGCGCGACTACTAGCACCCGATATATCACAACTTGGGTCGTGGAAGCCGTGACCGTACGTCCGGCGCCCCGGAAACGCTCACCGACCGAGCTCGCGGTCGGCGGATACGCTCGCCTTGATCGCGCGCGGACGCGACGCACCGGGGTCCCCGAGATAGTGCT
>JAKAZU010000001.1 GCA_021826525.1 Thermoplasmata archaeon | reverse complement strand
GAAGCTGTACATCGAGCGGTACAACGAGATCCCTCGGCCCTTAATCTGGAGGGCAACCGCCGACCAGATCCTCGAGAAAGTCCGCTGGAACCGGTTAAACGTAGATCTGTCGAGGACAGCACACTAGACGAGAACGTGAGAGGGGCGCAAGCAGTCTACGGAGCGGTCGGCGGAACACGCATGCCTCCCATCCAACGGTGGCCGTCAAGCGGGGCCACCCAGCGCCGAGTGCCATCAAACAGGTCCGCCGGGATGGAAACCGCCGAAGGTATTCGAGCCCCAAGGTTCCGTCACGGGCCTAGCCTACGGACCGGACGGACCGCGGGGTTCGGCCCGGCCCGCGCGGCTATCCCGTTCCCGGTCGCAGCGCGAAAAGATCCAGAAGCGCGTTGCGAGTGAATCCCCAAACGACGTGCCCCTCGTACACCGTGGCATCGACGTCACGCACGCCGGCTTCCGTCCGCTCGGGCACCCGTTCCCTCCGGGCGAGGACCGAGCGGGGCATCCAGAAGATCCCGGCGATCTCCTCCGGGCTGGCAATGCGGGGAGCCCGAGCCGTCACGGAAAGGGGAGCCGCGAAGATCGCGATGGGTAGGCGGCTCGCGAATGCCCACCCGATCCGGACGAACCGGGGAGGGGTCGCGAAATCTTCGGGCCCCAGCCCGACCTCCTCCTGGGATTCGCGCACGGCGGTCTCCTCGAGCCCGGTGTCGGCCGGGTCGTATCTTCCGCCCGGCAACCCGATCTGGCCCGAGGCCCGGTCGCCGACGCGTTCCGTTCGCCGGATGAGCAGAACCTCGGGCTCATCGCCGCGATCCCGGAGAACGGCGAGCACCGCCGCGCGCGCGATGTCCGCAGGGATGTGGCCACCGACCGGATAGCGCGCGAGGACGGCGGCCGTCGGCGACGGTGAGCTCACTGCTGCCAGTCGTAGGCGACCTTCGATCGCGTCAGGCGTTGGTCGACACTATGCTCGGGTTGGTTCTCGACCCAGCGCTCTAGCTTCGCCACATGCTCTCGGAGGGTCGCGACCTGCGCCTCGAGCTCCCGGACCCGGTCCTCGAGAGGTTTCGTCCGGACGTCAGCAGCCATCGGGGGTACACGGGGGTAGCGGGAGATAATCGTTCCCTACGCGCTCGGGGGGGGCGGGCTCCCCTTTTCGACCTTCTCGACCTGCTCCCGGATGGCGTCCGCCGTCTCCTGGGGCTTCTCGATGGGCATCATGTGGCCCGTATCGCGATACAGGCGCAGTTCCGAACCGGGAATCGACTGCCGGAGGAACCGCCCGTGCGACGGATCGATGACTACATCGCTCATCCCCTGCAGAATCAACGTCGGAACTCGGAGGCGCGCGAGCTGACCGCGCATGTCGAAGCGAGTGAGCTGGTCGGCCCATCGGATCACGACCCCGACCTTCGGCTCGGTGAACTGCCGATGCATCCGATCGACGATTTCGAAGTGGGCCTCGGCCCAGTCCCGGTCGTAGAGGTCCTTGATGAGTCGCAGCATCAGGCCCTCATCTCCTCCCTCGCGGAAAGCGGTCTGCCAGCTCTGGATGATTTCCTTCGTGTGAGGGTCGCAGTAGGCCGCTCCGTTCACGAGCACGAGGCTCTTTACGCGGCCCGGGTGTTCATGGGCGAGGCGCAGGGCGAGGAAGGCGCCGGCGCTCAGCCCGACGACGTGCACGGGATGGGGAGCCCGCTCGGTCCGCTCCATGATGAGTCGAACGAGGTCGGATACCATCTCCTCAATCGAAAACGTGGAGTTCGGCGGCATCGGCGAGCGTCCATGGCCGCGAAGGTCGGGGGCGATGACGTGGAGATCGGGGCTCAGGCGCTCGATGACGTCGGCCCAGATCGAGTGGTCGCCGCCCAAACCGTGGAGCAGGAGCACGGTCGGTCCGTTTCCGCTCTCCCGGGCGAACAGTTCGGCCGGGGCAGGGTGGTTCGCAGCCACGTCCGAGGGACCGAGGTGCGATATTTACCGACTTGGTGAGGCACCCTGGACCAGCCGCTCGGCTAAATACAGGGAACAGAACTCCCCGGACGATGGCGCGCGGGGTGATGCTCATGAGCGGTGGGATCGACTCGCCGGTCTCGCTGTACTACCTCCTACGCCAGGGTCACGAGATGGTCTGCGTTCACATGGACAACCGACCGTTCACCGACGATTCCCCGCTGGAGAAGATCGTCGATCACCTGAAGGTCCTGCGAGAGCGTTCTGGCCAGCCCCTCCCGCTCTACGTCGTTCCGCACGGTCCGACCCAGATTACGCTCATGCGGCAGACCGACCGACACGTGGGTTGCGTGATGTGCCGACGGTTCATGTGGCGGTCCGCGGAGCGGATCGCGGTCAAGGAGAACGCTTCCTTTATCGCCACGGGCGAAGCGCTCGGACAGGTCGCCTCCCAAACGCTGAGCAACATGCGGACCGCGACCGCGGCCGTCCAGCTTCCGATCGTCCGCCCGCTGATCGGTTTCGACAAGGCCGAAGTCGAGACCGTGGCCCGCGCGATCGGCACCTATGAGATCTCGATCCGACCGGGGGTCTGCTGTCAGGCCGTCCCCGACCGGCCCGCTACCCGCAGCAACCTCATCCAGATTGGACGGGAAGAGAGCCGGATCGACGTCGAGGCGATCCTCGATGATTGCCTCCGCAACACCGTCGTGATGTGAGACGGGCTCCAGCCGCCCGGCCGCCGGGTTGGAGCCAATTCCAAATAGGAGGCCCGAGCTCGGCGGCTCGATGTCGGAGCCCCGAACCTCATCCTTGAGGACCGCGATATCCCTCGGAATTCTCGGGGGGATCGTCTACCTCTTGGTAGCGCTGGTCGTTTTCATCGTCGGGGCCGTGTCGGTCTTGGTAGGGGTCCCGTCGGCCCTACCCCTCTTTGGCACGGTCGCGGGTCTCGTGATCGTCGGAGTCCTCGCGATCGTCTTTTCCATCCTGCTCCGCCGCCAACCCGAGCTCGCTCTCTTTTGGGGGATCCTGCTCGTGGTGCTCGCCCTGCTGAGCCTTTCGCTCGAGTTCGGTGGGTTCGTCGTAGCCTTCCTGCTGACGTTGGTCTCGGGGATCCTCGCGATCAGCGACAAACTGAGCCCCATGGTCACCGCGAGCGAGAAGACCGAGTAAGGCGGTCGAGGACCTCAACTAGTTCGGACGATAGTCGAACTCCGTGAGCGGAACGGTCGCGGTGGGGCCGGAGTACCCGAAGGTCGCTTCGGCCCTCGCGCTGGCCGGGGGCCTCCTGGTCGCGGTGGTCGGCGGGGTGGAGCTCACGGCGTTCTCGTCGGTCGATCCCCTCGCTTCGCAGATCCCCGGGTGGCTGGGGGTGGGTCTCGCCTCCAGTGGCATCGCCACCGGAGCCGCGATCGTCGCCCTTTCGCTGGCGCTCCGCTACCGCCCTCGCCGCTACGCGATCTGGGGGGGCCTCCTGATCCTTCTGGCGATCGTCAGCCTGATCGTCGCCGCCGGAGGGTTGTTCGTGGGGTTTGTGCTTGCGATGGTCGGTGGCATTGCCGCGCTGGTGTGGACGCCTTCCTGGGAACGCCCTGCGAGTCCCCCGACGGAGCCGACGTCGCCATGACGCCGGAGCGATCGCTGCTCGAGCGCCCGCCCTACGATGCGGTGCGGCTCTGTGCCACGAAGGGCGCCTTCGAGGCGATCCCGCAGCGACCGACGCGTCTCGACCTCGTTCGGGTCGCTCGTCGACTCTCCGCCTCCGGCCTGGATGTCACGGACGCGCGGGTGATCCTGATCGTTCGGACCGTACCCGAGGTCACCGTGAGCCAGGACGGACGGATCCTCGTCAAGACGCTCGATGCCGAGCGTGCCCAACGAAGCGTCGATGACCTCTGGAGCCGTATCACCCATGCGTAACCCTCGAGCGTGGACTTAAGCGGCCGACGGGATTTCGTACGAGTGGAGGCGAGGAGGGTGCGCGAGACGTGGGTGATCGGCGCGGCATCGAACCGCTTCGGCAAGATGAAGGAGTCCGGCCGCGAGGCGGCCACGGAAGTCGGGCTCGCGGCGATCGAGAGCGCAGGGATCGAGCCCCGGCAAATCGGCCACACCTTCGTCGCGAACGCGTTCGGCGTCGCCGAGCACCAGGCGCACGTCGGGCCTCTCATCAACACGGGGCTGGGGATCCCGGAGGTCCCGTCGGTCACGGTCGAGTCGGCCTGCTCGAGCTCGAGCGCGGCGCTCCACGAAGCCTACGTTCACGTGGCCGGCGGCTTCTGCGACTTCGCTTTGGTCGTTGGGGCGGAGAAGCTCTCGCATCTCGATACGCTCGCGGCCACGAGCTACTTCGCGATCGGTGCCGACTATCCGTTCGAGGCCAAGAACGGGGCGACCTTTCCGGGCCTCTACGCGACGCTCGCCAACGTCTACCAGCATACCTACCGCACGACGCCCGAGATGTTCGGCTCGATCGCGGTGAAGAACCATGCGAACGCGGCGCTCAATCCGCACGCGCATTTTCAGAAGGCCATCACGATGGAGACCTACCTCGGTTCGCCGATGATCGCGAGCCCGCTGCGCCTCTACGACTGCTGCCCTTTCTCCGACGGCGCGGCCGCCGTGGTCGTTGCGGCCAAGGAGGCCGTTCCCCACCCGGTACGAGAGCCGCTCGTCGTGCGCGCCAGCGCTCGGGCGGGCTCCATCGCGGACATGCACGACCGGCCGGACCTGCTCGGTTTGCCCGCCGCCCGGGCCGCCGGAGCTGCCGCATTCCGGCAGGCGAAGATGGGACCCGAGGACATCGACTTCGCCGAGGTCCATGATTGCTTCACGATCGCCGAGGCTCTGGCGCTCGAGGACCTGGGCTTCTTTCCCAAGGGGGCCGCCGCCCGGGCGTCGCTGGACGGAGCTACCGCGCGCGACGGCAAGTTCCCGGTCAATCCCTCCGGCGGGCTGAAGGCGAAGGGGCATCCGGTCAGCGCGACCGGGGCCTCCCAGGTCGTCGAGATCTTCGAGCAGTTCAACGGCCTCGCGGGTGGGCGAAGCGTGCCTCACGCCGAGGTCGCACTCGCGCACAACGTTGGAGCAACGGGAGGGTCATGCTCCGTGCACATCTTCTCCCGTCGCTAGACCGGGCCGACGTTTCAAAGGGGGGGATTACCAGGACCGAAGAGCTGCCCCATGCAACGCACTCCATCGTCGAGTACGTCCACGGGTACGAGGAGGACCGGACTCTACGGGGATTCCGGTCGAAGAAGTGCGGTTTCGTCACCGCAACATGGTCGTTGCGCTGCCCGCGGTGCGGGGAGAAGGACCTTACCGAAGTCGCCCTCTCGGGAACGGGGAAGGTGGCCGCGTACACGGTCCAGACCGTGCCGAGCGACGAGTTCCTGAACGAGGCTCCGTATGCCTACGTCGTGGTCGACCTGGAGGAGGGCGGCCGTATCACCGGCTGGATGCCGGAGGTGCGGGCCGAAAAGGATCTTGCGATCGGCGACCAGGTGCACTTCGTCGCGAGCTACAAGCCCGGAGTCCAGTTCGCGAAGGGCGGGACGTAGGGGGATCCGATCATGGCCGGCGCGACCGAATGGACGGATGCCCAACGGTTCTGGCTGGCGCATTATCCTCCGAACGTCGCCCATCACGTCTCGATCCCGGAGGTCTCCCTCCACGGGCTCGTGGCCCGGGCCGTCCGCGCGCATCCGGACCACACCGCGCTCGTCTACTACGGGCGGCGCTACTCCTACGAGGAGTTCTGGCGTGAGGCCGGCCGGTTCGCGGAGCAGCTCCGGTCCGACGGGGTCCGACCGGGGGATCGCGTCGCGTTGTACTTGCCGAACTCGCCGCTCTACCCGATCGCACTTTTCGGGATCCTGCGCGCCGGTGCGATCGCCGTCCAGATTTCTCCACTCTACTTGGGCGACGACCTAGTGACGCTCCTGCGGGACAGCGAGCCGTGCGCGATCGTCACGCTCGAGATCCTCTACCCCAACCTCGCTCGGTCGCGTGCGCAGTACCGCGTCCCGAGGGCCTATGTCGCGCGATTCCGCGATTTCTATCCCGGATTCGCTCGCCCGTTCGTCAACCGTGTACTCCGTCGTCATGGCCGCTCCACGGACTTTCCGACCGACCCGGAGGTCGTTCCGTGGACCATCGTCCGGCGGCGGGATGGCCGGTCCTTCGCCGATGCCGACGTGAATCCCGCGACCACGGTCGCGGTGCTGCAGTACACGGGAGGGACCACCGGGACCGCGAAGGCGGCGATGCTCTCCCACCGGAACCTGATCGCCAACGTGGTCCAAGCCAACACTTGGAATGTGCGCCGCCGCGCCGGGGACGAGATCATCCTCACCGCGATCCCCCTCTTCCACATCTACGGTCTGACGGTCGGCCTCTTGCTCGGGCTGACCGAGGGGGACACGGTCGTCCTCCAGACTCAGCCCAACGTCCCCGAACTCCTCAAGCTCATCCGACGCTACCGTCCGACGCAGTTCCCCGGAGTGCCGGCCCTCTACAGCGGCCTCTTGCGAGATCCGAGGATCAAGCAGTACGATCTCCGTTCGATCCGATTCTGTCTCAGTGGATCCGCCCCGCTCCCGGGCGAAGTTCAGAAACAGTTCGAAGCGCTCACCGGCGCGGCGCTCATCGAGGGGTACGGGCTCAGCGAGACGAGCCCCGCGACGCACGTGAACCCGGTCGACGGAGATCGACGGGCCGGATCCATCGGTCTCCCGCTGCCGGACACGGACGAGAAGATCGTCGACCTCGAGACCGGAACCCGCGAACTCCCGATCGGCGAGGAAGGGGAGCTGGCCGTTCGGGGACCGCAGGTCATGCTCGGCTACTACCGGCGCCCGAGCGAGACCGCGCTCGTGCTCCAGAACGGGTGGTTCCGTACGGGGGACGTCGCGCGGCTGGACGCCGACGGTTTCGCCTACATCGTCGATCGCATCAAGGACATGATCAATGTCGGCGGGATGAAGGTGTGGCCGCGCGAAGTGGAGGAGGTCCTCTTCCAGCATCCGGCGGTGCAGGAGGCCGCAGCGGTCGGCGTCCCGGACCCGGACCTCGGCGAGGTGGTGAAGGCCTTCGTTGTTCTGAAACCCGGAGCGACGGCGACCGGCGCCGACCTCACCGCGTTCGTGCGCGCGCACCTGGCCCATTTCAAGGCGCCACGATCGGTGGAATTCCTCGACGCGCTTCCGCGCACGGGGGTCCAAAAGGTCCTGCGTCGCGTGCTGCGAGCCCCGACCGCCCCGGCTCCGGCGGACGGGCCGGCGCCGACCCGCCCGGACTAAATACCGCGCGCGAGCAGGTCGCGCGAGACCACGAGGCGCTGGATCTCGTTGGTCCCCTCGAAGATCTCGCTGATTCTCGCATCGCGGTACGCGCGCTCGATCGGCGTTCCCCGGATGTAGCCCAGCCCGCCATGGATCTGGAGCGCCTCGTCGATGACCTCGCTCGCCCACTCGGAGGCGAGGCACTTGACGATCGCGGCCTCGCGGGTCTTGTCCTGCCGCTCCAGGCGCGACCACCGGGTGGGATCGTGGCCGAGAGCATCCTGACGCGCCGCCGCGTGGTAGACCATGAATCGGAGGGCGTGAATCTTCATCGCCATATCGGCGAGCTTGAACTGGATGACCTCGTACTCGCTGATCGGGAGCCCGAACTGCGTTCGGTTCTTGGAGAACTCGATCGCCTCGCGCGTCGCGGCCTCCATCCCACCGAGGGACGCAGCACCGAGCGAAACGCGACCCACGTCCAAAGCGGTCATCGCGACGTGGAAACCCTTGCCGACCTCTCCGAGTACCGCGTCCGCTCCGACGCGCACGTGGTCGAGGATCAGTTCGGCGGTGGAGGTACCGTGGAGGCCCATCTTCTTCTCGCAGCGCCCGACCCGGAAGCCGGGAAGGTTCGTGTCGACGAGGAAGGCGGTGACGCCTCCGTTAGGCCCGAGCTTCACGTTGTTCGCTGCCATTACGATAACTGTGTCGGCCTCTCGGCCGTTCGTGCAGTAGAGCTTCGTCCCGTTCAGGACCCAGCCATCGCCGTCCGGCTCGGCGGTCGTATGGACGGCACCGGAGTCGGATCCCGAGCCGGGTTCGGTCAAGCTGTAGGCCAGAAGTTTCTCTCCCTTCGCGGCCGGAACGAGCCACTTTTTCTTCTGGGCCTCGCTGCCGTAGTAGAGCAACGGCGTCGTTCCCAGCGAGGTGTGAGCCCCGACGATCGTTCCGTGAGACGCGTCGACCTTGCCCAGCTCCTCCAAAAGGATGCAGTAGCCGACCTTGCCAAGACCGAGTCCCCCGTACTCCTCGGGGACCGGGACTCCGAAGTACCCCTCTTCCTGCATCCGATGGACGGTCCCACGGGGGAACTCCTCCCTTTCGTCCATCTCCCCCACGATGGGTGCCACCTCCTTCTGGAGGAAGGCGCGCACCGCGTCCCGGAACGCCTCCTGGTCGGCGGTGAACGAGAACTCGAACGGCATCGCTAGGCCCCCGGGAACCTGGGCGGGCGGCGCTCCACGAACGCCGCGAGCCCTTCGGGAAGGTCCTTCCCGGGAAGGACCTCGGTGCGGAAGAGCTCAGACTCGAGCGCGAGCCCTTCGGCGAAGGGACGGTCCTGGCCGCCACGAATCGCCCGTTTGGCGGCCTGCACCGCTATCGGGGAGTTCTGTGCGATGGTATGCGCGAGGTCGCGCGCGGCTCGGAGCTCGTGACCGGCGGGGACGGTCTTGTTCACGAGACCGATCCGCAGTGCCTCCGCCGCGCCGATCATCGCGCCGGTGAACACCAGTTCCTTCGCCTTCGCGGCCCCGACCAACCGCGGCAATCGTTGGGTCCCTCCGTAGGCCGGTATCAGGCCGAGCTTGGTTTCCGGCGCCCCGAGCTTGGCCGACTCTCCGGCGATGCGGAGATCGCACGAGAGCGCGAGCTCGAGCCCCCCCCCGATCGCAAGGCCATTGACCGCCGCGATCACGGGGGTCGCAAGGTTCTCCAATCGAGCAAAGGTCTCGAGCCCCTTCGCGACCACCTGAGGAGCCTGGGTCATGTCCATCGCGGCCATCTCCTTCACGTCAGCGCCGGCGCTGAAGTACTGGCCGTCCCCCGTCACGATGACGACCCGGGAGCGCCGGTCGGATCCGATCGCCGCCACGTGTTCGCCGAGCGCCGCGATGAGCGACGTGCTCAACGCGTTCACGGGAGGGTTCTTCAGCACGAGGATCTCGACCCCGTCTTCTTCGGTCTTGCGCCCGATCAGTTCGGAGGATGCCATGGGAGCCTCTACGGGCGGACGCGCCCCCGCCGCTTAAGCGAGCCGCTGGACGCTGGCCCTCGCCAAGGGTTTTGAAAGGCCCGGGCTCGACGTCGGCACAGGAGTGACCGTGTGACGGACGAAGCAGCGGACGAAGGCAAGACCCCTCTGTCCCGCGGCGCGGAAGCGTCGCTCCGACGGGTCGAGTGGATGGGACTCGCCGCCATCGCGAAGGAGCGGGATGCGAAGGGGTATCGCCCGAAAGCCCTGGACCAGCGGCTGCGCACCGAGCGGACCCGCGCCGAGGTGCGCCTGTTGGTCGAAGCGCGCCGGCTCGGCGTGCGAACGCCGATCGTCTACGACATCGATCTCGCCCGCCACCGTCTGATCATGGAAGAGCTCCCGGGCTCTACCCTGCGCGCCTGTCTCGAGGATCCCGGCTTCGACCCGGAGGCGCTGCGCGCCATGGTTCGCTCGCTCGGGGTCGCGCTCGGTCGGCTCCACGCGGGCGGGATCGCGCACGGGGACCTCACGAGTTCGAACGTGCTGTTCCCGGAGGGCCCGAACGGCCCCGCCGCGCTGATCGATCTCTCGATGGGGACCCGTAACGCCGGCGTCGAGGAGCTGGGTATTGACCTCCACCTGGTGGACGAGGACCTGAGGGCGCTGTCGCCGAAGGGCGAGGCGCTCCTGAAGGAGTTCTTCGCAGGATACGCGGAGGGGAACCCCACGAGCCACACCGAGGTTCGTGCGCGCGCGCGGGAGATCCGCGCGCGGATGCGCTACGTCTGACCCGGAGCGACGGTCGGCCTAGCCGCCCCGTGAGATCCGGTCCAATCCTGCGAGCAGCGAGGACGGAAGCTCTTCGACGATATCGGTCGCCATCACGCCGAAGCTCTTCCGCCCCGCGGCGCGGATGCCCGCGTCGCCCACCCAGAAGGTTCCGAGACGGGCCGCGTGCAATGGGGGAAGACCCTGCGCGAGCAGGCTCGCCAGCGTTCCCGCGAGGACGTCCCCGACGCCCGAAACCGTCTGGGCGATGTGATGATGGTAGTTCTGGATCGCCACTTGCCCGTCGGTGACGATGTCGGGCTCTCCTTTCACGACGAGCAGGATGCCCCGCTCGCGCGCCACACGCTGCGCTCCATCGATCTGCTCGGACAGGGGGCGCGCCGCGTCCCCACCGAATACCCGCGCGTATTCCCCCGCGTTGGGCGTCGCGACGAGCGAGCGCCCGGTCCACACGCCTCGGCCGACGACCTCCAGCGCGTCGGCGTCGACCACGACGGGGAGCTGCGCAGGCAGCTCGCGGAGGAGCTGCTCGACCGCGGCGAGGGTCCCGGGGGAGCGGCCCGCGCCCATGCCGATCGCGATGGCCTTCGAGGGAGCGGCGCGCACGAAGGAGAGGATCCCCGCCACGTCGTGCGGGGAGAACGCCTCCGTGCCTATCCCCCGAACCACGAGGTTCGGGCTGAACGCCTGGATCCGCTCCGCGGCGTCCTTGGGGGCGAGGACGGTAGCTCGCTCCGCTCCGGTCCTCAGCGCCGAGAGGGCTGCGAGCGCGGGAGCACCCGAGTACGGACCCCCGCCGATCACGAGGATCCGGCCCGCGCGGCCGCGCCCGCGGCGCAGGGTGACCGGCCGATAGAGGACGAACTCGCCGGGTCCGGTGCGCAGCCAAGCCTCCGCCGGAATCCCGATGTCGCGGAGGACGAGTTCGCCGCAGCGGGCCGGGGTCATCCCCTCTTTGAGGGCGGAGAGCGCGACGGTCCACTGGGGCCTCAGCGCATCGGGACCTCCGAGTCCCGTCGGTTCGTCGATCGAGAGGATCGGGACCCCGCTCGCCTGGATCGCGGAGACCGCGGAGCCGTACGGGGCGCGAAGAGCCCCCGACTGCCCGGTCCCCAGCAGCGCGTCGATGATCAGGGGGAACCGGCGGAGGTCCTCCGGGGTCGGGACACCGAGATGCACCGGCGCGTGACGCTCGATGCGTTCGAAGGACCGGCGGGCCGTGCGGGAACGGATCTCCGAGGCCGGCCGGACGAGCCATATCTCGGGAGCATACCCCCATTGCGCGAGGTAGTGGGCCGCCGAAGTGCCGTCGCCTCCGTTGTTCCCCGTTCCGGCGACGATCGCCACCGGCGCCGGCGCGGAGGGGAGATGCTTCGCGGCCTCCTCGGCCACCGCCCGCCCGGCGTTCTCCATCAGGCCATCGATTGTGACCCCGAGCGCGACGGCGTTCTCTTCGATGACCGAGCTCTCGACGGAGGAGAGCGGTCGGCGGTCGGTGGGCCACATACGCTCAGGTCGCGACGGGCGGGTTCGGTTCGCTCTCCGTCGTGGAGAAGATGTCCATCGTCGGGGGGAGGAGCTTCCTTCGAGAAAGGTACTGCGATTGGGTCCGGCTGTACCGGAACAGGATGTCGGCCTTTCCCTCCTGAAAGCCCCACGGGCGAACGATCAGCAGATCGCCCTCGCGGATCCACATCTTCTTCTTCATCTTCCCGGTAATCCGACCCATCCGGGAGACGGAATCCTCGCACATGACGCGGATGCGCGCCGCCCCGAGGAGCTGGCGGGCTATCGCGAACGTTTCGCCCCGGTTGCGTCGCGGGAGCGGAAGGCGGCCCACCTCCTCCCCCCCTTCGACGACCTCAACGGTAGGGGATGGCGCGGCGACGGGCTCCTCCGCCGCCGGTGGGCGGGGCTCGGGTTCACCCTGGTTCTCGGCCACAAAGCACCGAGTCGAGCGGCCTATTTAGCAACGGGGCGCCGGACCCCGGCCGCTGCGTCCGCGAACCTAACGACGGAACCGACGGGTTACTCGGGTCGAAAGACCTTCTTCGGATTCTCTTCCAGGATCGCTCGCTGGACATCGGCCGGCAGGCCGAGCGCCCGGAACGCCTCGAAGTTCGTGCCCAGGTCCCGGACACCCGGACCCGGCCAATCGGTGCCGAAGATCGCTTTGGAGGCGAACTCGGCGAGGCGGGGCAGGTAGCTCGGTAGTCGGCCGGGTGGGATGCCCGAGAGCTCGAGCCAGACGTTCGGGAACCTCCGGGCGAGGAAGAGCGCCTGCTGCATCCAGAACGGTCGGCCCGCGTGGGCGAGCACGATCGTGAGCTGTGGGAAGTCGACGGCGACGTCGTCCACGTGGAGCGGGTCTCCGAACCGGTTGCGCGCCTGCGGGAACACGGAGGTCCCCGTGTGAAAGATCACCGGGATGTGAAGTTCCTCGGCCGTCGCGTAGATCGCGCGCAGGCGGGGATGCGGGCGACCCTCGAGGTAGTCGTTCGGATAGAACAGTTGGTGCGGCGGATGCAGCTTGATCGCTCGGATGCCCATCTCGCGGACCATCCGCGTGATCTCGCGTTTCGGATTCGGATGATCCACCTCGATGCCACCGGAAGGGATCAGACGGGCCGGATCCGCGCGCGCGTAGCGGGCGGAGAACTCGTTGACCCGCTCGGTGTAGCCGATGACGTTCCGGCTGAGATAGTTGATGATGACGGCCCGCTCCACCCCCGCGCGATCCAGTATCTCGAGGAACTCCTTCGGGTGCTCGATCACGCGGCGGAGCTCGGGAGTGCCCGCGCCCAGCATCGCGATCGATTCCGGCCGCATCTCGTCCAGGGGGCTGAGGTGCACGTGACAATCTGTCGCTCCCATCGGCGCCTCCAACGATGCAGGACGGATAGCGGCGCCGCTCCGACCGCCCGACCCCACGCTTAATTTGGATGCTTCCGTGTCGAGGAAGGGCGCGGATGTCGGAGGATTTCGATGTGATCGTGGTCGGGGCCGGAATGGCCGGCTCGGCCGCCGCGATCCGGCTCGCGCAAGCCCGGGCGAACGTGCTCCTGGTCGAACGGTCTCCCGAGGCGGGGGCGAAGAACCTCTCGGGAGGGGTCCTATGGGGCCACGACCTCGGCCGGATCCTCCCGCACTGGGCGGACGAGATGCCCGTCGAGCGGCACGTCGTGCGCAAGCGCTTCGGCCTCCTCTCCGCGGAGGGGGCGGTTTCCATCGACCTCGAGGACGAGCGGTGGAGGCGGGCGCCCTACGGGGCCCATACCGTCCTTCGAGCGCGCACCGATGCCTGGCTCGCTCGCGAGGCCGAGAAGGCGGGGGCGACGGTTATCTCGGGGGTCCCGGTCGAGAGGCTTCTCTGGGAGGGGACCACGGTCCGCGGAATCGTGCAGGACGGTGCGGAGATGCGCGCCCCGGTGACGATCGTCGCGGACGGCGCGAACTCCCGCCTCTCCCTCGGCACGCCGATCCGCCCGGAGGCGCGGCTCGACGGGGCCGCGACGGAGCTCGGGATCAAGGAGGTCTACGCTCTCCCGAGCCGAACGATCGAGGAGCGGTTCCACCTCGGGCCCAACGAGGGCCACGCCGAGGAGTGGGTCACCGGCATCTTCCCCGAAGGGATCATGGCCGGAGGCTTCCTCTACACCAATCGCGACACTCTCAGCCTGGGGCTCATCGTCAACATCGGTTCGCTCTTCGGGAACCATACCGCCTCGCATGACCTGATCGAACGGTTCAAGCTCCATCCGGCGATCCAGAACCGGCTCGCCGGCGCGGAGCTCGTCGAGTACGGAGCGAAGCTGATCAGCTCCGGTTGGGCGAGCCGCCCGAGGGCGTTCTCGGGCGCGGGTTGGATGATCGTGGGGGACGCCGCCGGCTTCGTGTTCTCGAACGGGATTGTAATCCAGGGCATGAACTACGCGATCCGCTCCGGGCTCGAGGCCGCGGAAACCGCCCTCGCCGCTCGGGCCGCCCGCGACGCTTCGGCGGCCCGCCTTCAGGAGTACGACCGGCGCCTCGAGACCAGCGGTATCCTCGGAGACTTCCGCGACTTCGCTCGGATGGACCGCGTGAAGTGGAATCCCCGGATCTACACCGCCTACCCTGCGTTGGCGGTCGAGCTGTTCCACGCGATGATGAGCGAGGACTCCCAGCCGAAGAAGACCGTGCGCAAGATCTTCAAGGAGGTCCGCAAGCGCTCGGGCGTGTCGACGACGGCGCTGCTGCACGACGGCGCGGACGTCGCCCGCTACCTCTAGTTCGCCGGAAGTCCCCGCACTTTGCGGACCTCGCGCGTCAGTGCGGGCAGGATCGTCAGCGCGTCGCCGACGAGGCCGTAGTCCGCGACCTTGAAGATCGGCGCGCTGGGGTCGGTGTTGATCGCGACGATCGTGCGAGAGCTGACCATCCCCACGACATGCTGGATCGCCCCGGAGATCCCGACTGCGATGTAGAGTTGGGGAGAGACGGCGCGCCCGGTCTGTCCGACTTGGAAGGAGGTGGGGCGCCAACCGGCATCGGTGACCGCGCGCGACGCTCCGACCGCAGCGCCAAGCGATTGGGCCAGCTCCTCGATGAGGTGGAAGTTCTCCGCGGCGCGCATCCCGCGGCCTCCCGACACGACGATCGTCGCGTCGGACAGCGAAGGACCCGATCCCGGCTCCGCCGGAGCTAGCGACCGTCGTCGCGCAGCCCCCTCCGTCACGGGTATCACGGAGCGATCAAGCGCGTGCACCGTCGGGGTCCCCGCCGAGGCCGCCGCCTCGGCGAACGCGTGCGGGCGCAGCGCAATGACCGTGCGAGGGCCGACGAGCCGACGACTCTCGGTCGCTCGTCCTCCATAGACCGGTCGGCGGACGTGGACCTCTTCGGGGCCGGTGATCGCGACCTCCGTCACCCCGGTCGCAGCGGCCGCGCCCCAGCGCACGGCCAGCCGACCGGTGACGTCCCGACCGAACGTCGTTCCTCCGAGCAGGACGAGGGCGGCCCGGCTCTCGTCCGCAGCGTGGGCGGCCAAGGCGGCGACGGCGCCGCTCGTAGCCGCCTCGGGCGGCACATCGGCCATCCAGACCTCCTTCAATCCGAACGAGGCGAGCGCTTCGAGCGCCGACGGTCCGCCCATCGTCACCGCCGCGACCGATCCGTCGGACCCGGCGAGGGTCCGGGCAACTCCGATCGCTTCCTTCGTGGGGCCGGTCAGGAGGCCGCCGCTCGTCTCCGCGAGGACAAGGACCGCCGGCGTCATGGGAAGACCTTCGCCTCCTCTCGCAGAAGCCGTACGAGCTTTTCCGCCGCTTCCTCCGGCGTCTTGAACTCGATCATCTTCGCTCCCGTCCTCGGCGCGGGGAGCTCGAACTTCTCACCGATCGAGCGGGGCTTTGCCTCTAGCGCCAATGCTGTCGAGGTCGTCGGCCAGTCGACCTTGAGGATCGGGGCTTTCCGGGACTTGAGGATGTTCGGCAGCTTCGCCGAACGAGGGTCGTTCCAGGCTTGCTGGAGCCCGACCACGCAGGGGAGCGGAGCCTCCCACTGTTCGACGCCCGCTTCGGTCGGACGTAGGAACGTAAGGCCCGAGGGGCCCGAGGATCGGAGGTCCGTCACATATCCGAAGCTTGGGATACCGAGCAGCTCCGCGATCGCTCCCGGGACGATCCCTTCCTCGTCGTCGCCGGCCTGTTTTCCGCCGAGCACCAGGTCGTGGGGGACCGTTTGGAGCGTGGCGGCGAGCGCCCGGGCCGCGAGGACCGGATCGTCCGAACCTTCCGGGGGCCCCTCGACCCACGTAGCCCGGTCCGCCCCGAGGGCGATCGCCGCGCGCAGGGTCTCCTCGCACCGAGCCGGGCCGAACGAGACCGCGTGCACACTCGAGCCCGGGAGGCTCTCCTTCAGGAGGAGGGCCTGCTCGACCGCGGACTCGTCGTAGCCCGCCAGCACGAACTTGATCCCTTCCGGCTCCGGTCCGCGGCCGTCGGGGGTCGCCCGCAATCGGCTCTCGGCCTCGGGGATGGGCTTGATCAGGACGACGATCTCCACGGGCCGTGTCCTCCGCTAACCGTACTGCCGCAGGAGCTCGCGCGCGGTCACGATGCGTTGGATCTCGTTCGAGCCCTCGTAGATCTGGGTGAGCTTGGCGTCGCGCATGAGCTTCTCCACCGGGTAATCGCGCATGTACCCGTATCCGCCGAAGATTTGGATCGCCTCGTCCGCGACGCGCAGGGCCGCATCCGAGGCGAAGCACTTCGCGATCGAGCTCTCGAGCGTGCTGGGGTGCCCGTGGTCGATGCTCCACGCGGCGTGCCAGGTCAGCAGGCGCGCCGCGTGCACCGCCTGGGCCATGTTCGCGAGCTTGATCTGGATCGCCTGATGCTCGGCGATCGCCTTGCCGAACGACTTGCGCTCGAGGCTGTAGCGCGCCGAGTGGTCCAGAGCCGCTTGGGCGATGCCGGTCGCGAGAGCGCCGATCGGCGTCCGGGTCTGGTCGAGCGTGCGCATGGCGATTGAGAAGCCGTCCTGCTCGCTCCCCAATCGCTGCGTACTGGGGATCCGCACCCCCTCGAACCGGATCGTGCTGGTCGAACTCGCCCGGTGGCCCATCTTGTCCTCGTCCTTCCCTCGGACGATCCCCGGGGCATCGCCCGGAACGATGAAGGCGGCGATCCCCTTGGATCGCAGGCTGGGATCGAGCGTGGCGAAAACCGTGAACAACGACGCGTGCGGGCCGTTGGTGATGAAGCACTTCTCCCCCGAGAGCACGTACCCGTCACCGTCCTTGCGCGCGCGCGTCTGAAGTCCGGCCGCGTCGGAGCCGCCCCCCGGTTCGGTGAGACAAAACGACGCTAGGTGATACTCGGCGCAGAATGGGGTCAACCAACGGGACTTCTGCTCGGCCGTCCCGCCGAGCAGGATCGGCTCCAGCGCGAGACAGTTCGCGATGATCGACGTGGTCATCCCACCGCAGGCGTAAGCGAGCTCCTCGACGATCAGGCACTGCTCCAGCGCGCCGAGACCGCTGCCACCGTACTCGGTCGGGACGTTCAGATTCATCAGGCCGAGCTCCCATGCCTTGCGATAGATCTCCTCAGGAAACCGGGCGGTCTTGTCGCACTCGGCGGCTTTGGGGGCCATCTCGGCGCGGGCAAACTTGCGGGCGGCGTCTCGGAGGCTCTCCTGCTCCGGCGTCAAAGAAAAGTCGGGCATGGTGGAGGACGACGCCATCCACCGACCTAGCCTATTTCACTCACGCGGGTCCCGCCCCGTTCTGAGCCGAAACGTGTTAAGCCCTCGTTTCGCTCGCGAGTTCGTGCCGGAACTTCGTCCGAGTTCTCCGTCCCGCGCGGCGCTGTCGCGCCCTCCGGCCGAGATTCGGGTGGGCCGTTACGCTCGGATCGACCATGCCCGGGCGCGGCGCATCGGTGTCCCGGAGATAATCTTGGCGGAGGGAAAGAGCGACGAACACCTCGCCGGGATCCTCTGGGAGCTGCAGCGTCGCGGACTCGGTGCCCTCGTCTCTCGTCCCACGCCGCGCCAGCTCCGTCGCCTGGAGCGCGAGGTGCGTAAGGGGCTGCGCGTGAGGTCCGCCATGGGAAACCGGGTCGTGCGCCTCTCGGGCCCGTTGGGGATCGAGCCGATCGATGCGACCGTCGCGCTCGTCGCGGCGGGCACGAGCGACGTGCCGCTGGCCGAGGAGTCGCACGCGATCCTCGTCGAGCTCGGCGTTCGATGCGTCACCGCCTACGACGTCGGCGTAGCCGGTCTGCACCGTCTCGTGCGCGCCCTTCGGGTCCTCGAACGCCGCTCGCCCGCGGCATACGTCGTCTTTGCCGGAAGGGAAGGGGCCCTGCCCACGGTCGTATCGGGGCTCGTGGCGGCCCCCGTGCTCGGGGTTCCGGTCTCGGTCGGCTACGGGCGGGGAGGGCAGGGAGAGGCCGCGCTGAATGCGATGCTTCAGTCGTGCGCGCCCATCGCGGTCGTGAACATCGATGCGGCCGTCCCGGCCGCCCTATGGGCGGCGCGAGTCGCCCGACAGCGCTCCCGGGCCTCCGTCCGGGCACGAGGCTCCGTCGGCCGGTAGGTCCGCGGGCGGCGCCTTCGGTCCGGGCAAGGGCTTTTGAGAGGCGGGGAGCCTTGCGCGGGCGTGCCGAGCCGCGCGTATCTCTCCGAAGAGGCGATCCAGGAGGAGCGGGAGACCCGGGATCGCCTCCGCGAGATCGACGGAAAGATCCGCCTGCTCCGCGATCGCCGCCTCGCGCTCGTCGATCGAGTACGAGAGCTGAGCGCGGAGCAAAAGGCCCTGTTCGACACCCGCCAGATCCCCCAAGAGAAGGTCGAACGCCTGCACGAAGAGCACCGGGCGCTCGGCCGAGCCCTCGCTCAGCTCAAGTCCGAACGCGACCGGGCCCGCTCCCGTCTGGACGAAGCCGTCGCCCGGGCGCGGGAGATCCGCGCAGAGGTCAATCCGGCGGAGCGCGTGCGCCCGGAGCGGATCCGCAAGGAGATCGCGGACCTCGAGGCCCACCAGCAGACGAACGCGCTCAGCCTCGACGAGGAGAACGCCCTGATCGCGCGCCTGCGCGAGCGTACCAAGCTCCTCAAGGAGGTGGAGGCGCGAGAGGCCGTCCTCGCCGAGCACGAGAAGAAGCGTCGGGACGCCGAGGCCGCCGTGAAGGCGGCGCGGGAGGAGGTCCAGACCCGGACGCAAGACCTCGAGAAGGCACGGGTCGAGCGGGACCGGAAGATGGACGAGATACGTTCCGAGCTCGTCCGCGCGGGCTCGGTGGTCGCCCAGATCCGCGAAAAGGCCGCGGCTCGGAGGGAGGTCATGCAGAAGCTCGATGCCCTCGGGCGGGAAATGGCGGCGCTGGAATCCGAGGGGCGACGGCTATGGCTCGCTTCAAGAGACCGCCAGCAAGAAGCGCGTGCGGCGGCGCGCGCCTACGGTCCCGGGCGATCCCGGTTGGGAGGATCCCACCCGCCGGATCGCACCGACCAGAAGCTCGAAGAACTGCTCAAGCGCGGAAAGGTAACGCTGAGCTGAGGTCGGCGCGCCGGTCGCGATCCGCCTAGGCGCCGGCCGGGAAGATGTCTACGACCGTGATGTAGAATCGGAGAGGCTCGCCGTAGATCTCGTTGTTGAAGTTCCACGTCATGACCCCGGTCGTCCAGTCGATCGAGCTGACGATGAACTCGCCCGAGCTGCAGACCGTCGAAGCGTTGCCCGGTAGCCGGCCGAGCACGGTACCGGCTTGGCCGGTGGTGAGCGTGCTTGTCAGCGTGATGTTGCCGTTGGAAATGGCGGTCACAGCGTACGGAAGCTCGAGCGCAGTGACGCGCTGGCCCACGCTCACGAGGCTCTGGAGGCTGACCGTGGTCGAGTTGGCGCTGAGGATGTACTCCGTCCAACCGTACACCTGGTTCGGGAACGTCGTCCCCGCCCGGGCGGTCACATTCGGGTAGTCGGCCCGGAACGTCCCGAGCGGCACGGTGGAGTCGATCGGGACCGTGAGCACAAGCGGCTCCGTGGTGAAGCAGGACGGTCGCGCCGGTCCGTAGGCGAGGTTGACCGGGATCGTGACGATCCGAGTCTGGTTCCCCGTCATCCCGAGGATCCCCTGCCAGAAGCCGGTGATCACCGTGCTGAACGTGTAGTTCCCGAACACGTAACCGTTGGTCGGTGCGGTGGGCCCGACGTGGACGGGGAGCACCGTGTAGTTGCTCTCGCTACCGCGGGGCACGTACTCCAGGGACTTCGGATACGTCGCGTTGTTCTGATACACCGAGTACAGTGACGTGTCGAAGACCTTTCCTTGCTGGGGTCCGGAGGCGAACATCCCGATGTAGTTCACCGTCACGTTGTCGCCCTCGGTCACGGTCTTCACACTGTGCGGGGTGTGAGTCGGGAGGACGTAGACGGAGACCACCGCGGCCGCGCCGCCCGCGGCGATGACGATGACGGCGACGAGGACTACGAGGGGCCAAACGGATCGTTTTGCTGCCATGGGTGCCGGGGGATGGACTCCGGGGGTCAGTTCGTCGCTGGTCTCGTCATGGATTCGGAGAGACAGGTGCTCATCATTCCCCCGCCGCCGAGCCGCGCACTGATATAAATGCGTACATGGTCGGGCGCCGGGTTCTTATCCAACCTCCCGGACGAACGATGCCCGAAAGCCCCGCGGTTCACATCGAACGGCTGCGGACGGAGGAGCTTCCACCCTACCTCAACCGGCTCATCCCGGAATACGCCCAGGACCACGTCCGCGACGGCTCGTGGACCCCCGAGGAGGCCGAGGGCCGCGCTCGAAGCGAGGTCGAAAGCCTTCTTCCCCACGGCGTCGACACCCCGGACCACTACCTCTTCGCGATCCGTGCGCAGGGGGAGGACGTGGGACGGATCTGGTTCGCCCGACGGCAGGATGCCGGAGGACGCCCGTATGCGTTCGTTTACGACCTGCTCGTGTACCCCCAGCACCGACGCCACGGTTATGCCGAAGCGGCGATGCGCGCGATCGAAGCGAAGGTCCGGGAGCTGGGGCTCGAGCGGCTCGCGCTCCACGTCTTCGGCGCGAACGCGGGCGCGATCCGACTGTACCAGCGCCTCGGCTACACGACCACGAACATCCTGATGGCCAAAACGGTGCGTGCCGGAACTAGGCGCGCCTGAGTCGGCCGACGACCTGTTCTTCCACGACCCCGTCCTCCTGGAGTCGATCGAGCAATTCCTCCGCCATCTCGGCGGAGAGTCCGTGCTCCGCGAGTCGTTGGACCAGCTCCTTGAGATCGGCGTAGCCGTCGCTCGAGTTGTCCACCAACTCATCGAGAACATCCAAGAACGCCGATTCGTGGGCCCGTTCTTCTGCGGACGGGGCGGCGCGCGGGACCGCGGCGGGAGGCTCCGAGGACGTGATCCTCACGTGGGTCGGCGTCGGAGTGGGCGGGGGGAGCACGGCGTGCGCCCCTTCCACGACCTCGAGCACACCCTTGAGCGCGGCCCGATAACCCGCCCGGTCCACCGTAGGGTACCTTCGAACGGAGTCTCGAGCCGCCCGAACCCACACCGTCGGCGCGCCGTCGAACCGATCGTCGGGGAGGTTCGGGTCGGTCGCGAGCCGCCCCACCAGTTCGAGCCGGTCGAACGATTGAGAAAGCGCATCGGCGTAGAGGGCGCGCAGCGTGAGTTCGTCGATCGTGCGGAGGCTCTCCGCGCGCACCGAGATGTATGCGGTCCCGTCGTTCCCGCGGTACAAATGGACCTTCCCTACGACCATCGCGGTCCGGGGGCCCTGCACCGATTGCAGCTGGGCCATGGCTCGAGGCTGGAATGCCCCGGCCGTGACCGAGATCGTTCCGGTAGGGTCGACCAAGCGGGCGCGCCAGAACGGCTGCGCGGGATCCTTGCCGATCGTCTCGGGAGAACTCAGAGTGCCGGCGAGGAGGACCCGGTTCATCCGGGCTCCGTACGGGGAGAGGAGGTACGTCGCGGCCCGCTCGCCGGTGCCGCGTTCCTCGTGCATCGCGGCGTTCAGCTCGGCCGCGAACGTGCGCCACGCCGGCTCACGCAGCGCCACGACCGGCCTCCCATCGGTTCCGGAGCTCCTTCGCGCGCGGGTCGAGCTCCACGCCCACACGCTCCACGGACTCCGGATACAGGTTCAGACCGAAGTCGTCGGGGAACACGCGGCCGCGGGCGCGTAGCCGCAGCCCCACTACCTCGTCCGCGAGGCTCGACTCGAGCAAGGACGGATCGGGCGAGCGGCGCAGGCGCTCGAGCGCTTCGTCCAGCGTGACCCCCCACAGGGCTTCCGTCATCGGGCGGTCTACGTTGAGCGTGACCGTGCTAGTACCGTCGTCGAGGACCAGCCGGGCCCGAAGGTCCGCGACCCCCTTCACCGCGCCGTGCTGCGAACACAGACCCCCCGAGACCGGGCGTCGGCACGTGGGGCACCGGTAGACGAGACCGCTCGGTGGCAGGAGCGCCACCACCAATCCCTCGACGACGGCCGACTCGCTTCCACCGGCCGCCTCGAGCCGCGCGAGCGATCGCGGAGCCGAAGGCAGAAGTGCCTCGATCGGGGGGAGCCGACCCGGATCGATCCGCGCGACGATCGAGGTCTCGTCCAGAACGAGTTGGGGTCGGCCCCGGAACGTGCGCACGTAGGCTCCGGCGATCCGGATCGCTTCGTTCGAGGCGAGATGGAAATCGCTCCAGGAGCTGAACGCGACCAACCCCGTTCCGTCGCCCAGTATCCCCTCGTACACCTGTCGTTGTTCGGCGCCGACGGTGACGGCCTTAGGGCCCACGCGCAGCACCCGTGCCTCGAGCCGAAAGCCTTCGGACCGGCTCTGAAGTTCGGAGATCGTACGGAACGGCACTTCCTCCGAGTCCACCTTCGGGAGGTCGGCCGGCCCCGCCGGAGCGACCCGCGTGCGGAACGAAAAGCTGACCTCGGGTCGTCCTTGGTACTCTCGCACCTGGACGTTCTGGGCCCGGATGATCGTCCCCCGGTCGACCTCGTCGTTCGGAGGTTCCCACCAAGTGAACCGGACCGAGGCCGTCCCGTCGCTCAGAAGTCCGGTAAGAAACGATCGTCGCCGGCCGTCGGTCGGCCGCGAGTACTCCCGGCGTTCGACCGAAACGATGCGAGCGACGATCTGGACCGGGACGTCGCTGACGCGCAGGTCCTTCAGTCGAACTTCGACCGGCTCGCTCGACGGAGATCCTTCGATCACGGTGGGCTCCCCGGTCGGAACGGGGTCCCCGATAAAAGCCGGCACCCAGGCAAGGAGGCTGCCGGCCGGAGGAGAGGACCCGAATCATCGCTCGGGGGAGCCACGGGAGCCTTGGCCGTCCTTGGAAGGTATATCCGCTCGAGCGTCTCGCGAACCGATGGCCGCGCCGTTTTCCGACCGTGCTCGCCGAATTCCGGCGGAGGTCGGGTCGCTGTTGTGCGTGGGCCTCGACCCGGATCCGGAGCGGATCCCGCGTTCGGTGGGTCCCGGCGCCTCGGCGAGAACGCTCCGTCGGTTTCTCGACGGCGTCGTCGGCGCGACCCGGCCCTTCGCGTCCGCCTACAAGTTCCAGCTCGCTTCGTACTTCTCCTACGGGGCCGACGGTTTCGATGTGCTCGAGGAGACGGTCCGAGCGATCGGCCCGGACCGGATCCGGATCCTAGACCTCAAAGCGAACGACATCCCCAACACGATGCGTCTGTACCACGACGGAATCTTCGATCGTTTCGGCTTCGACGCGATCACCGTAACGCCCTGGATCGGATGGGACAGCCTCGGGCCATTCACCGACGACCCGACCCATGGGGTCTACGTCGTGGCCCATTCCTCGAACTCGGGATGGCGAGCTCTCCAGGGCCGGCGAAGCTCCGGCCCCCCAGCGTGGATCGAAGTCCTGAACCGGGTTCGCGCGCTCGCGCGTCGGTCCCACAACGTCGGCGCGGTCGTCGGCGCGACGTACCCCGCGGCCGTAGCCGAGGCGCGCCGGCACCTGGGCGACGGCGTTCCCTTGCTGGTTCCGGGGGTCGGGGCCCAGCGCGGCGCGCTCGAACGATGCGTGCGCGCGGGCATCGATCGGGGCCGACGGTCCCTCCTCATCAACGCCTCCCGCAGCATCCTCTACGCGAGCGGGGGCGCCGGATGGGCGCGCGCATGCGCGATCGAGGCAGAACGTCTCAACTCGAAGATCGAGGCGGCGCGTTCCGTAGCGACTCGTACAGCGCGACGACCTGCCGCGTGATGGTCGCGACCCCGTAGCGCTCCTGAGCGCGAAAACGGCCGGCCGCGCCCATCCTCTGGGCGGCCTCGCGATCGTCCAGCAGCCGCTGGACCTGCCGCGCGAAGTCCTCCGGTATCATCGGATGGGCGAGGAGCCCCTCCCGTCCCTCCTCGATGACCTCGCGCACCCCGGGCATGTCCGCGATCACCACCGGGAGCCCGGCCGCCATCGCCTCGGCGATGGCGAGGCCAAACCCTTCGAGCCGGTTCTGCGAGGGATATACGAACACGTCCCCGAGGGCGAGGTAGCGCGGGAGCTCGCCATCGCCGACGTGGGTGAGGAAGCGTACGCGCCCGGCAACCCGCAACCGGCGGGCGAGCGAAGCGAGCGCCGGAAGGTTCGGGCCGGATCCGATGACGAGCATCGTGACGTCCTTGGGAAGGAGGGACAGCGCTCGGATGCCGGTGTCGAATCCCTTGTGCGGAACGAGGCGGCCGGTGAACACGAGGATGCGCCGGTCGGAGAGACCGAGCTCCTGGCGGAGCTCCTCGACGTGAGCCGGAGTGCGGTACAGCTCGACGTCCACGAGCGAGGGGACAACGTCGATCGCGCGGTTTCGCAAGTTCGCGGACGTCTGCCCGTAGCTTTTCGTGTGGACGATGATACGATCGGCGACGCGCAGGACTTGCGGGAGCATGACCCGCTCGAACGTGGACGTGAGGAGCCGTCCCCAGGGGCCGGGAAGGTAGAGATCGCAGTGGTAGGTGAGGACGACCGGCGGATGTCCCGGCCGTAGCCCTCGCGCGGCGAAGTACGACGTGAGCGGTGGGGGGTAGTGCAGGTGGACGATGTCGGCCGAAAGGGTGCGCAGCACTTTTCCGACCCGCGGGTCGATTGGGGTGTTGAACAGGACACCGCGGACCGGCACCCGCACGACGTGGACGCCGTCGAGCACCTCCGCAGCGGGAAGTTCCGGATCGTAACGGCTGGTAAGCACGGTGACCTCGTGCCCTTCCCGGACGAGCTCGGTGGAGAGCCGACGAACGTGGGATTCCACTCCCCCCGGGTGGGGAACGTAGAAGGGGCAGACCTGGACGATCTTCATCGAGAACGAGGTCCGACGATACCCCGTGCGGGGCGGGCGATCCCCATGATCCTCGCCCTAGGCTTCGGCGGCCCCGGGGCGGCGCGCCACGGGAGGTTGGGCCTCGCGTGCCTGGAGTAGCTCGTTCGGAGGCAGCTGGCGCACGTCGATGCCGTGCATCGGGGCTCCGAGTCCCTCGGAGACCCGTGCGAGAACTTCGGGTTGATCGTAATGCAGCGACGCCTCCACCACGGCCCGAGCGATCTTGGCGGGCTGCTCGGACTTGAAGATGCCACTGCCGACGAAGATCCCATCGACCCCGAGCAAGCGGCAGAGCGCCGCGTCCGCAGGCGTCGCGATTCCGCCGGCGGCGAAGTTGACCACGGGAAGGCGTCCGAGCCGGCGGACCTCCTCGACGGTCGCGACGGCCACGCGCTCGCGCTTCGCCCACCGTGCCAGGGAGGCCCGACTCATCTTCCGGACTTGGGCGACCTCCTGGTTGACCTGGCGTATGTGACGGACGGCTTCGATGACGTTACCGGTGCCCGCCTCGCCTTTCGTCCGGATCATCGCAGCTCCCTCGTCGATGCGACGGAGTGCTTCGCCCAGGTTGCGGCAACCGCACACGAACGGGATGGTGAACGCGTGCTTGTCCACATGATAGAACGGGTCGGCCGGGGTGAGAACCTCGGATTCATCGATCATGTCGACGGCGAGCGCTTCGAGGATGCGAGCCTCGGCCGTGTGACCAATCCGGCACTTCGCCATCACGGGGATCGAAACCTGGTTCTGGATCTCGCGGATCTTCGCGGGGTCGGCCATGCGCGCCACTCCGCCCTCCGCGCGGATGTCGGACGGAACCCTCTCGAGCGCCATGACCGCGACCGCGCCCGCCTCTTCGGCAATGCGGGCCTGCTGGGCGTTCGTGACGTCCATGATTACCCCGCCCTGCTGCATCCGCGCGAACCCGCGCTTGAGTCGCTCGCTCCCAAGGCGGAGCCCTGCAATCGACGGCTGGCCCATTTTCAGCGCCCGAGAGCTAGCGAGCGATGGGGCGTATAAGAGCGCATCCGAGCGGGAGACTGGCTCCGCTAAGTTCGGTGCGGGACGGCCGAGAACTCCGCCGGGAGGGCTACCCCGCAAGCTCAAATGCCCGCTCTCGGTGACTGAATCGGTAGGGGGAGCTGTGAACCGGCTGAGAGGACGGGCGTCGCCCGTCGACCCCTGGAACCTGCACGGGGTAATGCCCGCGAAGGGAACGCTATGCACGGGCTAAGACGACTCTCCGCCGGTTCCCGGCGGGGCGAGTGACGTCCGGCACGACCCCGCCTCTTCGTCGGGCGCGATTGCGCCGTCCCGGTCGATTGGGAACTGCTCTGATCGCGGTCGCCATCGCGCTGGTCGTTATCGTCGCGAGCCTCGCACTCTATTACTCCTACGCGGGGGGCTGCGCGGGCACAGGGGCGAGCGGAAACCCGGGCGAACCGACGATCACGATCTACACGTACTCGAGTCTGCTCGGCGGGCCGTGCTGCACCAGCGGGACTCCGGCGGCCGGAGTGTTCTCGAACTTCTCGAGCGAGTACCACGCCCGAGTCCAGGTCGACTGCCAGAGCGGGAACCTCGTCAGTACCCTGTACGAACAGCGGAACAATCCTGCCGCGGACCTTGTGATCGGCCTCGATGAAATCACCGCGCCGCAGGCCGAGGCGCTCGGCCTTCTCCAACCGTACAGCGACCCGGCCGACCTCGCGCACATCAACTCCTCTCTGGTCGCGGCCATCTCCACGGACGGGGAAGTCATCCCGTATGAGTATGGGTACCTCGCGATCGACTATACGAACGCGTTCTACAACGCCACGGGCGGCGCGGTCGCGAACTCCACGTTCGCCGACTTCGCCGCGAACGCATCGTGGGCGCGCCAGCTCGTCTACGAGGATCCCACGACCTCGATCACCGGAGAGGAGTTCCTGGCCTGGGAGGTGCTCTACTACGAGTCCGTCCTCCACGAGAACTGGACAACGTTCTGGTCGAAGGTCCTTCCCTACGCCACCGCCGCCCCGGACTGGAATACGGCGTTCGGTGAGTTCGGGGCCCCCTACTCCATGGTCGTGAGCTATACCACCGACCCGGCCTACGCGACCTACTACGGCCAGGGAGGCACGTTCAACTCGACCGTCACGAGCGATAACGGGACGCTCTACGGCTGGAAGACGATCTACGGGATCGGGATCGTCAAGGGGTCGCGCCACGTCGCGCTGGACAACGAATTCATCCACTACTTCCTCAGCGGGAGCGTGCAGGGCCAGCTGCCGCTGACCGAGTGGGAGTACCCGGCCAACGAGACCGTGCCGCTGCCGCCCGTCTACGCACAGTCCGATCTGATCCCTCCGTCCTCGATCCACGCGCTGAACTCCGCGCTGACGCCGAACGAACTCGCGACCAACATGACCGGGTGGCTGGCCACATGGGAATCGCTCGCGAGCGCGTAGCGCGCCCGCGCTTGGGAGAAGCGGGCCTCCTGATCCCGATCCTCCTGTTCGTCCTCCTCTTCGCCTTGGTCCCGGTCGCTCTCCTGTTCGGGGGCGGGTGGGTCAACGGGGGTGGAGCGGTCGGTCTCTACGACACCGTGTGGCGTGAGGCGACCAACCGGGCGTCGCTGTACAACTCGCTGGAACAGGGCGCGCTGAGCGCTCTGGTCGCGTTCGGGGTCGGCTATCCCGCCGGGATATTCCTCGCCCGCTACGCCTTCCCCGGCCGGACCGCGGCCCGCAGCTTCCTGCTCCTTCCTTTCCTTCTCCCCACCGTGGTCGTGGTCGTCGGGATCCTCGACCTCTTCGGACCCGGTGGGACCATCTCGAGCGCGGTCCCGACCCTCGCTTGGTTCGGGGAAGGAGTGCCCGGGATTGTGCTGGCCAACCTGGTCTTCAACGTGCCCCTCGTCGTGCTGTACACCGCGCTCGGCTGCGAGAGCGCCTCCGGCGACCTGGAAGAGACCTCCCGGACGCTCGGTGCATCTCCCGCCCGCGTCTACCGGGACGTCTGGGCCGGACCCTCGTTGATCGGCGCGGCCGTGGGCGTCGTGCTGACGTTCGTCTTCGCGGCCCTCGCGTTTGCCTCTCCCCTCATGATCTGCGGACCCCGATGCTACACCCTCGAGGCTCAGGTATACGCGCTCAGCTCGACGTTCCTCGAGCCTACGGCCGCGAGCCTGCTCGCGCTTGCGGCCGTGTTGATCCTGCTCGTGCCGATCGTCGTCTACGTCCTGCTCGCGAGCCGTCTGCGGGAACGGGGCTCTCGGGGCCCGATCCGCCCGCAGAAGCTCTCCCGCTCCGGTTGGATCGGCCCGGCGTTCGCGATCGAAGCTTCCCTGGTCTTCGCCGGGATCGCGATCGTTCTCTTCACGGTCCTGGCGCGATCGCTCTGGCCGGCGCCCGGGGGCGCGTTCGGAGCGGGCTGGTCCGATCTTGTCTCGTCCCGGACCACGGCCACCTTGGGCATCCCGATCGGGAACGTGATCGTCAACACGTTCGGGTTCGCCGTCTTCGCCGCGGCGGCAACGTTCGTCCTCGTGCTGCTCGCGGCCTTCGCCCTGCGCCACCGGCCGCGGTGGGAGGGGAGCGTGAGCACCTACCTTTTCCTCCCACTGCTCGTATCCCCCGTCCTGCTCGCATTCAGTCTCGCCGAGTTCTGGCGCCCCCTCCTCGGAGGGGAGTCGACGGTCTGGGTACTGATTGGGGTCTCGCAAGCGATCCTCGCCCTGCCGTTCGCGCTGCAGAGCGTGCAGGTTCCTCTCTCGGGACTCTCCACGGCACCTTCCGAGGCGGCCCAGAGCCTCGGCGCGAGCCGATGGACCGCGTTCTGGGACGCGGATATTCCCCGGATCCGCAACGGGATCGTGACCGCGGGCCTCTTCGCGTTCGCCATCGGCCTCGGCGAGTTCACCGCGACCTACTTCCTCTACACGCCTCCGTTCACGACCCTGAGCGTCGCCGTCTACACCCTCCAGCGGGAGCGGTTCAGCGACGCGACCGCCGGGGCCGCCGCGCTCCTCCTGGTCGTGAGCCTGGCGGTGTTCGCGATCGTCCTAGGGATGGGAAGATCCCGGGAGCGAGCGCATGCCTGAGGTCCTGTTGCGCATCGACCGGCTCGAGGCGGTCGTCGACCGGCTACCGGTCCTCCATGGGATCGATCTCGAGTTGGGCGAGGGGGAGTTCCTCGCCCTGATGGGTCCCAACGGTAGCGGCAAGACGACTCTGTTGCGCTGCATCGCCGGGCTCGAGTGGCCGTCGGCCGGGCGGATCGTGCTCGCGGGCCGCGACGTCACCGATCTTCCCGCGAACCGCCGCGGCATCAGCCTGCTTCTTTCCGAGGCCGCGTTGTTCCCGAACCGCACGGTGCTCGAGAACGTGGCCTACGCCCCGCTCGTCCAACGCCGTTCGGAGGCCGAAGCGCGAGAGATCGCTGCGGAGGCGTTGGCCGCGGTTCGGCTGGAAGGGTTCGAGGGCCGACCGGGGTACGCGCTGAGCATGGGGGAGCGGCAGCGAGTCGCTCTTGCTCGAGCGATCGCCGCGCGCCCGCGCGTGATCCTTCTGGACGAACCCTTCGCTGCGATCGATCCCGAGGTTCGCGGGGAGCTCCGCGGCGACTTCCGCCGCGCGCTCGCCTCCCGCGGGATCAGCTCGATCCACGTCACGCACGATCGGGAGGAGGGACTGTTCCTGGGGGACCGCGTAGCGGTGATGCTCGAGGGTCGGATTCGCTCGCTGGGGTCGCCGGCGGAGCTGCTCGCCGACCCGCGTTCGGCAGCGGTGGCGCGGTTCCTCGGCTTCAACGTCCTTCCCGAGGGAGGGGGGGTCGTGGCGGTCGACCCGGCGGACACCGAATTCGTCGATGCGGCTCCGGATCGGTTCTCCGCGCAGATGCTGGCGGCGGGGACCGTGGGACGAGAATCGGTCGGGATCGCCCGAGGAGAATCGGGAGAACGGATCGAGGCTCGGGCAGCGCTCGATCACCCCTGGCCGGCCGCGGGGTCGACCATTGGGGTCCGTTGGACGAGGACCCGGCGAGTAGCCTCGGAGTGAGCGGGCCGCCCCCACCCTCCCTCGGGTTCCCAGCGGGCCGCTGGGCCGCCGAGCGCTCCGGACCGCCTTACGAGGAAGGCAGGACCGACCGTCCCGTGCTCGCTGGTCCCTACGCCGATGGCCTCCGACCCTCCCCGGAATCTCGGATCCCGCATCATCGGACGGAGATGCCCGATGGAAGTGACGGGGAAACCCTCCCGGGCTCAGCCTCTTCCGTACCCGGTGGGTTCGATCGGCGCGGACGATCCAATCGGTCGACGGTCATCTCGTTACGAATCGGACCGAACCCGTACGGAGATCGACGGACCGGACCGACGCTCCAGGGTTCCTCGGGCGCGTGGGTGCGCCGGGGCTCACGTCCGGAGGGCCTTCTCGGGCCGACCGCGATCCCGAGAGCGTGCCCGCAGACCCCAAGAAGGTGCGGGGACTCTCCCGTTCATGAGCCCCCTATCCGACCCCCTCCACGTCACCGAAAAGGTCGAGCTCGGTCGCGAGGACGCCACCGTCTACCGTCTGGACCGCCTCCCGGGCATCGACCCTCTCAAGCTGCACGCCCGCCCGCTCACGGTCCGCATCCTCCTAGAGAATCTGCTCCGCCACTTCGATCCCCAGCGCACCGACCCGGCGCTGGTGCGCGCGCTCGCGCAAGGGGAGCCGCTGCCGGAGAACGCCGAGATCCCGTTCTATCCCGGCCGCATCCTGCTCCAAGACTTCACCGGTATCCCGGTTCTGGTCGATCTCACGACCCTTCGCAGTGCCGCCCATCGGGCCGGTGTCGCGGCGACGAAGATCAATCCCGTCGTGCCGGTCGACCTGATCGTCGACCATTCGGTCCAGGTCGATAGCTACGGCTCGCTGCGCTCGCTCGCCACCAACCTCGACAAGGAGTACGAGCGGAACGGAGAGCGCTACCGATTCCTCCAGTGGGCGAAGGACGCCTACCAGAACCTGCGGATCGTGCCGCCCGGGAACGGCATCTGCCACCAGGTCAACCTCGAGTTCCTCGCCTCGGTCGTCGCCTCCGTCGCGTCGGACGGGGACCGGATCGCGTACCCGGACACGCTCCTCGGGACGGACTCGCACACCACGATGGTCAACGGCCTCTCCGTGCTGGGGTGGGGGGTCGGAGGGATCGAGGCCGAGGCAGTCATGCTCGGCGAGCCGTACTTCCTCGGCGAGCCCCGCGTGATCGGGGTGGAGCTCACCGGACGCCTTGCCCAGGGGATCACGGCCACCGATCTCGTCCTGACGATCACGCACCGGCTTCGCGAGAAGGGGGTCGTCGACATGTTCGTGGAGTTCTTCGGGCCTGGGGTCCGCGAGCTTTCGGTGCCGGACCGGGCCACGATTGCGAACATGTGTCCGGAGTTCGGGGCCACGGCGGCGATCTTCCCGATCGACGAGTCCACGACCAACTACCTGCGCGGCACCGGCCGGGACGAGTCGCACATCCATACGGTCGAGACCTACGCGCGGTTGCAGGGGCTCTGGGGTACGCACACGAGGGGTCAGCTCGACTTCGATGACACGCTCACGATCGATCTCTCGAAGATCGTTCCGACGATCGCCGGACCGAAGAACCCGGCCGAGTCGGTGCCCCTTACCGAGGCGCCGCAGTCCTTCGGGAAGGCGCTTGCCTCCTACCGGCAGGGCCATCCGACGTCTCCCCCCGGTCCCGCGACGCCCCCGGTCCGCGATGGCGACGTCGTCATCGCGGCGATCACAAGCTGCACGAACACCTCGAACCCATCGGTCATGATGGGTGCGGGACTGATCGCGAAGAAGGCGGTCGAGCTCGGACTGAAGGTGCCGCCGTACGTCAAGACGAGCCTCGCGCCGGGCTCGAAGGTCGTGACCGCCTACCTGGAGCGGGCCGGACTGCTCGACCCTCTGGAGAAGCTCGGCTTCGACGTGGTCGGCTACGGCTGCACCACGTGCATCGGCAATTCCGGGCCGCTGCCCGACCCGATCGCGAAGGAGATCGTGACCCACGACACGTTCGTCGCGGCCGTTCTGAGCGGGAACCGCAACTTCGAAGCCCGCATCCACAACCTGGTCCGGGCGAACTACCTCGCGAGCCCGATGCTCGTCGTGGCCTACGCGCTCGCGGGACGGATGGACGTCGACCTCACCCGGGAGCCGATCGCGCGGCGCGCCGACGGCTCGTCGGTCTACCTGAAAGATCTCTGGCCGACCGGGGAGGAGATCGCACGGCTCGTCGAGGCCGACCTCGATGCGGCGATGTTCCGCGCCAAGTATCGGGAGATCGAGGTCGGAGATGTCCATTGGGAGTCCCTCCATGCGCCGAAGAGCGAGATCTACCCGTGGGACCCCTCGTCGACGTACCTCGAGGAAGCGCCGTACCTGACGCTCGGGCCCCCGCTCTGGCCCCGGGATGGGGTCCTGACCGAGGGGGCCCGGGTCCTCGCGGTGTTCGGCGATCAGATTACGACCGACCACATCTCTCCCGCCGGCGAGATCCCCGAGAGCTCTCCCGCTGGCGCGTTCCTCAAGAGCCGCGGGATCGCGGTCGCCGAGTTCAACACGTACGGAACGCGCCGGGGCGACCACGACGTGATGATCCGCGGAACGTTCGCGAACGTTCGATTGAAGAACCAGCTCGTCGCCCCGAAGGAGGGCGGATACACGCGTCTGTTCCCGAGCGGCGAGACGACGACGATCTTCGAAGCGTCCGAACGCTATCACGCGACGAAGACCCCCCTCATCGTCCTCGCGGGAAAGAGCTACGGCCAGGGCAGCTCGCGAGACTGGGCCGCGAAGGGCCCGCGCCTTCTCGGTGTCGGCGCCATCATCGCGGAGTCCTACGAACGGATCCACCGCGCGAACCTAGTGGACATGGGGGTCCTGCCGCTCTCGTTCGTCGACGGAGGGGGCTGGGCCTCGCTCGGCCTGACCGGCGCGGAGACATTCGCCCTTAGGCTCGCGCGCGGGGCCGAGCTCGCTCCGGGAGCGCGCGTCCGGGTGACCGCGACGTCGCCGGACGGCCGAGAGCGAACGTTCGAGACCCGCTGCGAACTCCACTCCGCCATCGAGCTCGACTACTATCGGGCCGGCGGGATCCTGCCGTACGTGATGCGCGAACGCTTCCACGTCGGCTAAGGGGCTTGCGGGACGAGCAACGCGATTCGGCACTCGACCCCCAACAAAGATAGCCTCGCACCCCGTGCCTTGGTTCGGTCCTATGAAGGAGATCGAGTCGGTCATCCGCGCGCGCCACCTGTTGCGGCATCCGTTCTACGTCGCCTGGTCCTGCGGCGAGGTGGAGCGCTCGACCCTCCAGGAGTACGCGGGCCAGTACTACCAGTTCGAGAGGAACTTCCCGCGCTACGTCGCGGGCGCCTACGCACGTCTGACGGACCCCGCAGCGCGACGGAGGCTCCTAGAGAACCTTCAGGACGAGGAGGGTAGGAATCCCACGCACCCCGAACTATGGCTGCGCTTCGCCGAGGCGATCGACGTCCCGCGCTCGCGCGTCCGCGCGGCGCGTCCAACGGCCGGCACGCAGCAGCTGCTCGCGAACTACGAATCGCTCGCGCTCGACGCGACCGCGCCCGAGGCGCTGGCCGCGCTCTACGCCTACGAATCGATCTTTCCCGAGGTCGCGGCGGAGAAGGCGCGCGGCCTCGCGACGCACTACGGCGTCCGCTCCCGTCGCGCGCTCGAGTTCTTCCGCGTCCACGCCGAGGCCGATGTGGCGCACTCCGCGGCGGAACGGACCGTGCTGCGCACCGAGATCGCCCGCTCGAACGCGGCGCGTCGGGCGGCGCTTCGCGCGACCGAGCGCACGGTCGGGGCCTGGTGGCATTTCCTAGACGCGTTCGCCCGCTGAGCCGGGGAACGGGACCCCCTCTCAGAAGGGCGAGCGGTACCGCGGCTCGGGCGTCGCGGGGGGTCCGCGCCGGCGACGGCGCAGGTTGTACACGATCACCAGCCCCGCTGCGGCGAGGACGAACGCGATCGTCCCGAAGATGAGCAGGCTCGTGCTAGCGGTACCGGCCGGGGGCGGCGTTGTGAGGCGCACGGCGAACGTCGTGTCGAGGAGGAGGGAGAGCGGGACCGACACGCACACGGTCCCCGGGCCCGAGAGGGCGGTCGGCACCGAGGTCCATGCCGAGCCACTCCAGTACTCGGGGAGGGACGCGCTGTCGACTCCGGAGACCGTGAAGCAGGCCCGCGCGGTGCCTGCACCCGGAGGGCTCACGGCGACGTTGAAGTACGAGGCGTTCGCGAACGGCGTCGGGAAGGCGTCGGTCGGGGGGGCCGAGAGCACCTGGGTCACGACGAGCAAGGGCTGGGCATCGGAGACGCCGGAGAGCGTCACGTTCAGGCGCGTGAGCAAATTGAGCGCGGCGGCGTCGCCGTTCGCGGGCACCACGGTCACGCTGGAGACGAGGCGCGCGTTCCCGGGTAGTTCCAGCACCCGGGCGTCGAGCGTGTCCGCCATCCACACGCCGAGCGTCGTCGGATCGTAGGCGACCCCGGCGGTCCCGTTCAGCGAGCCGGATCCGGCCGGACCCGAAGCGTTCGTGGCGAGGGTGGGCTGGCCGGCGACGTACGTCGCCGCCTCGCCGTCGACGATCGGCAGCCCGAACCGAACGACGCGATTGTTCGCCGTGTCGGCGACCCAGATCGTCGACGCCGCGCCAAGGGCGATCCCGCCCGGATCGTCGAGCCCCGAAGGACCCGAGCCCGGTCCTCCCGAGTATAGGTTCGTCTGCCCGAGGACCCCGACGGCCGCCGCTCCGGATGCGCTCGGAGCCGGATAGGCGAGCACACGGTCGTTGCCCGTGTCCGCGACGTAGACCGTCCCATTCGCGGCGACCGCAACGGAGGCCGGGCTCCGCAGGCCGGACGGCGAAGTCGCCGGTATCGAGGCCGCGAAGGTCTTCTGCCCGAGCACGAGGCTGGCCGCCTCGTCCCCCGAGAACGGGGGCGCGAACTCTAGGAGGCGATTGTTCCCGGTGTCGGCGACCCAGAGATCGCCGTTCGGGGCGACCGCGACGCCCGAGGGATCTCGCAACTGGGTCGCCGAAGTGCCCGAGCTGTTGGCGGTCAGATTGGGCTGGCCGATCGCCCGGGTCGCGGCCATCCCGGTCCGGAACGGAGGCACGAACTCGAGGATCCGGTTGTTGCCGGCGTCCGCCACCCAAAGGTCGCCACGGGCATCGAAGGCGAGGGCGACCGGGTCGCGGAGTCCGGTTGCCCCGCCCGAGGGCGCGCCGGAGGTGAAGTTCGTCTGTCCGAGGACGAGGCGCGCGGAGATCCCCGGATAGAACGGGGGAACGAACTCCAGCACGCGGTTGTTGCACGAATCGGAGACCCAGAGGTTGCCGCTCGCATCGACCGTCGCGTCGCGGGGTCCGCACAAAGTAGCGGCCGTGGTACCGGGGCCCGTCCGGTTGAAGTTCGGCTGGCCGAGAACTACTGAGGCGTTCGGGCCGGCGGTGGTCGAGCCGGCGGGGAAGCTCGGGGAGGTCGTCGGCAAGGCCGGCGGAGGGACGGCGGAGGAGATCCCGGTCGCGCCGAACGGAATCCCGCTGAGAAGGATCGAGAGCCCGAGGGCGGCCGCGACCCAAGCGCGGCGGCGTGCTCGGAGGCAAGATTCGCTCATTCGAACTCTCCGCCGGCCCCAACAGGGCCGGGGTCTTTTCCCTTGTTGTCGGCGGACTAGACCCGACCGCCGTGCTCGCGACCTCCAGGAGGCGGGCGCCTAGAGCCGCGGTAGGCGACCGTGCGATGGCCCACGCGGGTCCGAACGTGGGGGATCGCGCACTCGAGCGTCCCTCGAGGGATGGGCAGCTTTCGGCGGTACGCACTACCGAACACCGGCCGATGAAGTTCTTCGGCGCTCGCGCGGGCGGGCATGCCGACGCGTGCCCCGATGCCCGTCAACTCCATGCCCCGTCTCGCGAGCGACTTCGAGATCCTTCCGGTTCCGACGCTGCTCTAGAGAGTCCACAGAATCCCGTCGCGCGCGCCTTTCCCGCGTGCAAACCGTTCGACGAGGAGTTCATCTGCCCGCTCGGGATACCACGTTTGGTGGTCGCGCATGAGCCTAGCGTGGGTCCCTCCCATTCCCCTCGCGCCCGGCACCGAAGGACCGGACCGATTGCGGGATCAGACCCCGGTCTACGTTCGTAGGGTGCGGCCGGGCGATACGGCACAGATCGACGACCTCGTTACCCGACTGAGTACCGAGTCGATCGAGGAGCGCTATTTCTCCCCCATTGCCCGGGAGTCCGTGATCGCCGAACTGCTCCAACCCGACGACGTGACCCACCGCCTGTCTCTCCTGCTCTATCGCGAGCTACCGGAACGCACCGAGGTACTCGGACAGGGAGAGTACACCCGGGACGGTCCTCGCTCCCCTTCCGCCGAGGTCGCCTTTCTGGTTGCCGACGCCTATCAGGGTAGGGGAGCCGCGTCGATCCTCCTGACCCGGCTCGCACGATCCGCGCGCGACCAGGGGATCCAACGGTTCCGGGCGATCATCCTTCCGGAGAACCTGAAGATGCTGGACGTGTTCCGCGGGAGTGGGTTCCCGTGCGCGGTCGAACGGAGGACCGACCACGTGGTCGTCACCTTGGCCATCGCGGAGGAGCCGCACCCCTCCTACGCGGCCCTCGCGACTCCGCCCGCTCGCGTCGGCGCCCAGAGACCCCGTTGAGACAAGGATATCCCACCCGGGGATACGGCCGGATTGTGCACGTACCTGCCCGCGTCCGTCGGTTCCTCACGGGCCCAAGGTCCGATCCGAGCGTCCGTCGGCGCTTCTATCGCGAGGTCGAAGGACGCTCGGCCGGGAGCCCCGAGGTCCGCGCCGCGATGCGAGCGATCGGGCGGAGAGGTTGGGCCGCCAACCTACTCTCCTTCCAGGGCCGCGACGGCCATTGGACCACACCCGGTTCGACTCCGGGGGAACTGTACGTTCCGAAGTACGTCGCGACGAACTGGATCGCGATCGTTCTCGCGGATCTCGGCGTCCCCGCGTCGGATCCGAGAGTCCGGAAAACGGCCCGTCTGATCATCTCCCGCTGGAGCGGCCCCCAGGGGGATCTGAGCGGTCGATCCGGAGAGATTTGCGTGACGGGCAACGCCGTGCGCACGCTGATCCGCTTCGGTTATCTCGACCATCCGGCGGTCCGTCGTTCGATCGACTGGATCGTACGAACGCAGAAGAAGGACGGGGGTTGGCACTGCTTCCCGTCCCGGGTCGGGACGCTGGACGGATGGGAAGGACTGGCCGCGCTCGCGGAGATCCCCGAGGGCCAACGGAGCGAGGCGGTGACCCGCTCGATCGAACGCGGGGCGGAGTTCTTCCTCGAGCGTAACCTCGTGCGCGAGGGCCCGGTGCCCTACGAGCCTTGGATGAGGATCCACTACCCGAACCACTACTACTACGATATGCTCGTGGGCCTTCGGATACTGACGCGCCTCGGCTACGGGCGCGACCCTCGCCTACGGCCCGCGCTAGATTGGTTGCGAACGAAGCGTTCCCCCGACGGAACGTGGGCGCTGGATGCCGCTCATCCGGACCTCGACCCGAAAGGGGCCGGTTACTCCCTTCGCCGAATCGTGTTTCCGATGATGCTCGAGCCGCTGCACGAGCCCAGTCAATGGGCGACCGTGGAAGCGCTCAGCGTGCTCGCCCGCGCCGAAAGAGGATCGCGCCGATCGTAAGACATCCCCGGCCCGGGATTCGTTGTCCCCGGGAGAGCGGCGGCCGCGCGAGCGGGAGGTCCAGAGCGCATGAGAAGCGGGGCCGAACGGGGAAGCGCTAGCCGAACAGGGGCATTCGGGAACGCTGCGTGCCGGACCGGGGGATCATCAGGACCGCCACGGCGGCCGCGACGCCGAGCACAATCATCGCGGCAAAGCCGATCGAGAGGTGGGCGTACTCGTTCGCGATGATGAGCCCGACGATCAATGGGCCGATCGCCATGCCGCCTCCGCTGCCGAGGCCGAAGACCAACGAGTTCGCGAGGCTCGCGGAGCGGGGATCCACGTACTCGGCCGAGAGGGACATCAGCAGCGGGAACGCACTGAACGTGAAGAAGCCGGTGAGGAACAGGAAGGCGACGGCGGGCGCGCCGCCCACGAGGAGGAAGCCCAGCGTGCTCAACGCGGATCCGAGCGAGGTCACGCTGAGCAGCCGGCGGATGTCGATCCGGCTCGCCAGCGCGCCGAAGAACGGTTGGCCCAGGATTCCTCCGAGGTAGAGGATCGTCACTTCGATCCCCAGCGGCGCACCGGGCCACAAAGGTCGAACGAGCTGCAGGTACGTCGGAAGGAACGCCACGACGCCGAAGGTGGCGGCGGAACGCACGAACGCGATGGCGGCCAAGGTGACGATGCCGAGCGTGAAGGCCTGACGGGCGGCCGGTACGCTGCGCGTGCCCGCCGCCGGTAGGTTCGCCGGTCGTCGGCCAGGCCCCGAAGACGCGACGACGGCCGAGGCCGCGATTCCGATGGCGGCGAACGCCAGCACCGCGGAGTTGTCCGTGATGATGAGCCCGATGAGGAAGAAGAGCGAGGGGTAGAGCGCACGGCCGACGCTTCCGATCGCGCCGTTGATCCCGAGTGCCGTCCCCAGTTGGCGACGGTCGAAGCCGGCCTGCAACAGCGACGCGCCGAGGGGATGGTAGAACGAGCTCCCGAACCCCACTACAAAGGCGGCGATGATCGCGGCCGCGAACCCGGCCGAACCCGAAACCAGGACTAGGGCGACGTAGAAGCCTCCCATGCCGGCCCCGAGGATGGCCAAGCCGAGCGCCATGAGCTCCAAGGGCCGGCCCGAACGATCCGCCCAGTGCCCGACGTAGATACCGAGCAGCGACGAGGCGGCGTAGTACACCACCAGCATCGCGGTGATCTCGAACGGGGAGGCGGCTCGCCCGCTCGCGAGGAGCGTGGCGACCACCGGCACGAAGAAGACCGTGCCGTCGTTCACGAAATGGCCGATGCTGGTCAGCACGAGGAGGCGACGACGGGCCGTCGAGAGATCCGGGGCGGGATCAGATCCGGGCGGCCCTCGGTTCGTGCCGGGCCGAAGGGGGGTGTCGATGGCGTTCGCGCCGCTCGGGTCGGAGAGGTCCGGCGCTCCGACCGCGGACGGGCGCGCGCGCTCGGGGGTTCGCTCACGTTCCGCGTGTACCGAGGTCATCGGTGCGGCGGCCGGCCCATGCGCGTCGACCCGCGATACCCGGCCCCGGAGGCACGGACGGCGGCTCTGCGTTCCCCGAACCATCCATGAACGCGGGCCGAACGGCGAGATTCCTTCGTCCCCGGCGCTCGCTTCCTCCCGGGAGAACCGCTCTGCACCGCCGGCCCTGCCGGTGAGCGGCTCGGCGACAACCTCCGAATCCCGGGTCATCCGGACTAGGTCCTCTCGGGTCCAGAGACGTCCGCCGTTAAGAGGCGATAGGTCGTTTTCTCGCTCTGCGGTCCGGTTCGGGGCAGGACGGAGGCCGAGGCGCGTCGACGGGCTCGGGCCAATGGTCTTTCCCGCGAAGCCGGGGGCGCTCGATCCGACCCGCGGATCGGCCCAATCCAATTCCCGGGAAGGAAAGCCTCTATCCACTCAGAGATTGTCGGATGCACCGCGGATCTCGATCCCGGCTCTCCCGGTGAGCGCGTCGGAGCCGATGGTCCAGGTAGGGCGGAGGGCGACGTTCGCGCGCATCGTCCACCACCCCGAGATCGGGTACGACAGGTACGAACCTGCGGGGTAGACCGGTCGAGAGCGAGAACCGGCCCACGGCAAACGTATCTTAAGCCGCCGTCCGTTCGACCCGGGCCGGCCCTCGGCTTCCTAGCGAAGAGAACCGGCCAGGTGTCCCGGATGGCGAGCAACACCGGCGCGTGCGGGATGGACCGGCCCGGGTTCGGAAGCTGTGGACCCGACACGGTCGCATCGGGCTCGGAGGAGATCGCGGGACCGCCACGGCCCGCCCCCGGGAGTCGGAGCGGGCGTCGCGTCCACGTTCGCTCGATAGGGACGGGACCCCTTGCGATCGGGGTCGTCGCGATGATCGTCCTAGTTTCCTTTCCGTTGGGTACTCTCGCTTCCACCGCTCTCGATCCACGAACTTCGGCCGGGGTTCCTACGCCGCTCGCAGCGGCCACGAGCAGCGCCGGCAATGTGATTGCGGGTTACGTCTGCCTGAATGTCGTCCCGGCGGCGAGTGCCGGTGGGTGCGGGGCCGGGCCGCCCCTGGTCAACGACATGGTCTGCCTTTCGCCGTGGTCGGACTTCTCTTCGAGTCAGCCTCTCGTCTGGCCGAACGACTCCACGCCGTGTCCCGTGCGGACTCAGACCGACTCCGCGGGCGCGTTCTCCCTCGGGTACGGAAACGAGACCGGTTCCGCGGTCCTCTGGTCGGTCAATGGGTCGACCTACAGCGGCGCGTTCGCGTTGCTGTCGCTGGGCAACGGATCGAGGGAACAAGACCTAACCGCCAGTCCGTACGCCGCCCAGTCGACGCGGACGTACCTGCTTCCGGGGTACTCCAACCTCAGTCGATACGCGGCGAATCACAACGGTCCCTGGTCGTACTGCGCCCCGGGGGATGGGGGCATCTGCGGCGTGCAGGTGCCAATCCTCTCGTGGACCCAAGACGGCGCGTTCTACGTCAACCGGACCGACGAGCTCGTCTTCGACTCCTTTGCCAACCAGAGCGTGACGGCGATCGCCCCCTGGCTGCCGCTGTACCAGAACCTGATGTTCTATCAGGGGACCGAGAACACCGAGTGGACGACGACCGACGGCTCCTGGATCTACACCTACGGGTGCCCGACCTCCTGCGACTCGAACTCGCCCCTCGAGTTCTATGCCGTGAACGTGACCACGGGACGCACGTTCTCCCATACGTTCGCGGGCGTTACCTAGTCGTCCGTGAACCGGAACGGTCAGGTGCAGATGGTCGGGGAGGATGGGAACCACTCCGTCGTGGTCCTGGAGGCTTCGAATGGGGGCGCGGGCGCTACGTTGTACGCCTGGAACCTGTGGAATGGCACCCAGTGGGTCTTGGGGAGCCTGCCGTATTTCGAGGCGAACAACAACTTCTGGGTCGATGCGTTGAACTCGTTCATCGACGTCGAGGCGCAGGACAGCCCGGCGGACGTGGCGAGCCAGTGGGAGCTCGTGGGACCGGCGCCCGGCACGTCGGTCGAGGAAGTGGCCAGCGTCCAGTACTACTCGGGGTACGCCATCAATGGGGTCGATTGGGGCGGTTACGACGTCACCACCCACGAGGTCGCTTGGGACTCGGAATGGATGACTGTGGTCTACCAGCTTCGCTGGAGCCCCGCCGACGGCACGTTCGTCCTCGGCTCCCTTCGCGAGCGGTGGCTCCCCGTCGACCCCTCCGGCGACCAGTTGTACAACGGTCAGCCCTGGATCCCATACCCCGTCTCCTCGGAGCACCGGAGCGAGGTCGTCGCGGGCGGTTGCGTACCGAACATGGGCGTCGCCGCGTTCGGCAACGACAGCGTCGGGGTCGATCCGTTCACGGGGACCTTCTGCGACTCGAACGTAACGTGGTGGAGCCTCGGCTTCGTGAACACGAGCGCGGGGGCGGGGTACTGGATGGGGGGACCGCCCCCCTGGTCGGTCGAGAACCAGTTCTACAACAGCTCCTATGGGATTCTCACGCTCTCCACGAACTGCCGCTCCGCGTGCTCGATCAACGGGGAAAACGAGGCTTCGCAAGGCACCGTGAAGTATGTCTATCCGACCGCGGGCCCTGAGTTCCCGTTCCCCGCCACGTCTTCCCTCGCGGAGCCGACACCCCCGGGGCCGGTGACCGGGCTCGCCGTGGAGCGCTCGACGAACCGGCTCGTTTTCTTCTGGGAGCCTCCCAGCTCGGGCACGAACCCGCTCCTCAACTACACGCTGTACTGGCGGATCGGCTCCACCCCCGGGCAGAGCGAGAACCTCCTCCCTTCGAACCACACCTTTACCCTCGCCCTGCCGGGCCTTCGCAACGCGAGCGAACTCGAATACGGCGTGCAAGCCTGGAATCTGCACGGAGGAGGGCCGGCCGCGCTCCACGAAATCCGGCTCGTGGGCACCCCGGTCGACTTCTCCGAAAGAGGGCTGCTGAACGGCACCCTTTGGGGCGTTTCCTTGGGCGGGACGACGTACACTTCCTCAAGTCCTGCGCTGTCCCTCTTCGCACTGAACGGCGCCTACCCCTACACGATCAACGCGGTCTCGGGATGGCACCAGGGGACCCTCCCATACTCGGGCACGATCACGGTCAACGGAACTCCGGTGGACGAACCAACACTGGCCTTCACCCCGGTCACGTACGAGGTGACGTTCAAGGAGAGCGGACTCCCGACGGGAACGAATTGGTCGGTGATGCTCGGGGGAGCGAAGAAGAGCTCTTCCACGAGCACCGTGACCTTCACCGAGCCGAACGGGAGCGATGCCTACACCGTTTCGGACGTACCGGGATGGCACCAGACGGCGTTAGCCTACTCCGGAGCGATCACGGTGAACGGGGCATCGGTCGCAGAGCCGACGCTGACCTTCGACCCAGAAGCGTACCCGGTCACATTCGCCGAGACGGGCCTGCCCCGGGGGATGGAGTGGTACCTCAACCTCACCGGAGGTCCGTCGTTTCGCTCGACGACGGGCACGATCGCATTCACCGACCCGAATGGGACGTACCGCTACGCGGTCGGGAGCGACGGGAGTTACACGGCGGCGGCCCCGGGCGGGATGCTGACGGTGGACGGGGCTCCGGTGGGGGCGTCCATACCCTTCGTTAGAACCTATGGGCTTACGTTCGTCCGTCCGGCCGGGACGCCGACGGCGGCGTTCTGGACGATCTACGTGAACGCGACGACGGCGTCCGCAAGTGTCTCGGAGCTCGGGAGGCACTGGCCATCGGACATCGTCCGCAGCACTACCGCCAACACGCTGACGGTCTTCGTGCCGAATGGGACGTATGATTACGCGATCACGGTTTCTGGGATGCCCGCGTTGACGGCCCAAGGGACCGTGACCGTACGGGGATCGCCGGCCCAGGTGAATCCTCCGCCCTCGCCCTGCAGCCCGGTCTTGGGACTCTGCGCCCCCACCGGCTACGGCGTTCTCGCCGTAGTGCTGATCGGGGCACTGAGCGCGATCGGAGCCGTAGCGCTCGTTATCCGGCGGCGTCGGCCCCTACGTTAGCGACCCGGACCCCCACCGATAGACTCGGCGCCTTCTAGGACGGGCGACGGCCCGTAAGCTCCACCCGTGCCGGCGTGGCCTCGGCGGCCGTAGGAGCCGGCCGGGCCCACCCCTTCGCGGACGCCATCCTCCGAGCGGGACACTACGAACTGAAGCGCCGGAAACGTGAGCGCGGAGCCTTTCCCGCGGGCCTCTTCGGGGATCCGCGCGCTCATCACCGTCTCGCCCAGGGGCGACGGCGGGACCCGGGTGTTCGATCGGCTGGGTCAACGCCCGTGCTGGGATTCGATTAGGTAGTTATTCGAAAAGGCATCAAGAAAGGTAACTACGCACTGTAGTATTCACGTACCCTGAGGAGCCAACGATACATGAGCCGCCCAGGTTCGGAGTTCGCCCGCTCGAGGACGCGGTCAGCAATTCTCAGCGCTATCTGCGCTCGGTTGTCCGGAGGTATATCGTTCGGGAAGAGGCCGTCGACTCCGTCAAACTCCTCCTTAGCACGCCCCGCAATCCACTCGTTCTTCCATATCCTCCAGCGCCAATCGCTAGGTACGTTCGGGTCACCTGCGGCCATCATGGAATCGATGGACTCCACGTACGGCTCGATGGTCTTTCGGAGGTCCTCCTCGAGATGCTCGGAACCGCGCGAGTTCACGGTTCTGTAGTCCTCCAGAGCCATCCTAACGAGTTGCAGAATCCTGTCACGAACCCGGGTGTCGCGGGTCCGCTTCAGGTCCTCGACGGTCGGGCGAAACTCCTTGGGTAGTGACGGTTCAGATTGGAGGGTCTCCAAGAAGTAGGCCGACCGCTTGCCCTTCCGCTTGTAGAACCACCCCGTAACGCGCGCCCTCCGAATCTGCTCGAATGCGCCCTGTCTGTCGCGTTTGGACCACGACCGCCTCTGTTGCTGGAGGGCGCTATCCAGTACCGCGACCTTCCACCACTCCCGTCCGTCGATCCCGTCCTTGTCGGATGGCGGTGCGACGGTGTCCTCGTGGACTAGGTCAACGAGCGTCTTCTGGGCCTCGGAGAGGGCGGCGAATATCGGGTCAGAAGGAGACGGGTGGTATTCATCCCGGGCGCCCGAAATTAATCCTCCTCCAGCGCCATTTTTTGACGTGAGTGGCTTGCCCGCATCGCCTCTCGACATCGACGGAGTTACGGATTCAATCCACTAAATAGATAGCCACAAGGTACCGGAGCGTGAAGGCGAGGTCGGGATGACGGTTCAGTTCAGGACCATTCGACGGGTCCAGAAGTCCGAGCGCGGGAGCTTCAGCATCACGCTACCCAACGCCTGGGCCAAGGCGCTCGGGCTCGTGAACGGCAGTATTGTCGTCGTGCTTTACGGTGGCCGTCGGGCCGTCATCGTTCCGTGGATCGAAGGAGGTGACGCTCGACATGAACGGTGAACCGGAGGTGCGCCGTCAGCTCGGGCGTCTTGGGTCCACGGACCACGCTCGGGTGTGGATCGAACTGGCCCTCGCGGAGGACGAGCCGGCGCTGACCGCGGCCGTCGTCCGGCGATTACTCGCTGAAATCCAAGCCGACAGGAGCCATTCCACCGACGGGGGTTCGGAGCCCCTTCGGTGCCGGCGGCCGCCGCGGGGGTGACGCCGTTGCCAAGAACGGCACGGGTCCCTGAGCTGCTGCACGCCGTAGTTCCCCATAGCCCCTCCCAGGCTCACCGACCAGTGGACCCCGATCGACGAGCCCGGGCTGGACGAGTCGGAGCTTCGGCGACGCGTTCGTGAGCGCTTAACCCGACTCACGGGGAGTGGTTAAACGTGAAGGTCGCAATCATCGCTGTCGCGCTGGCGGTGCTGATCACGGTCGGCTTCATGGCCACCGTCACGAGCACCACCTACGCGAACGCCCTCATCGCGGTCCCGACCGGTATCGCGACGTACGTCGGCCCCGGGACGACATGGCGAGACCCTGGTGGGAAGGGCGCCGGCATGCACGGGTTGGACTCGTTGCCCATCGTCATCACCCACTTCTCGAGCGTGAAGGACAACCGACCAGTTCTCGAGGAGACCACTTGGGGTCAACTCCGGGCCAAGTTGACCACTTTCGAGGTCCGCGAACACAAGGGCGGTGCGCTGTGGTCCCCGGTCTCCTACAAGCCCAATACGACCCGCGCCAACGCGAACGTCGAGCACATGTTCGCAGCCGTCTTGGACGTGGACGATGGGGCCGATCCCCAGATGGTCCACGGCCACCTGACCGACCTCGGAGTCGAGCATGTGGTCCACTCGACTTTCTCGTCTACGCCCGAGAAGCCAAAGTTCCGCGTGATCGTCCCGTTCGTCAAGCCCGTTCCGGCTGAGAAGTGGGCGAGCCTTTGGCCCGCTCTTTGCGATCTGCTGACAGAGGGCCACACGGACCGGGGCACCAAGGACCCCGCGAGACTCTTCTTCTGGCCAACAACGAAGCCGGGCGGCAAGACGTTCACATACTCTGGGCACGGTCGCGCCTTGGATCCAGATGCGATTCCCACGTCCACGCGTGGGGAACTTCGCGACTTCACCGGCATGGACCTTGAGCCGGACGGTAAACTTCCTCCCGGGCGCCATTATGAGTGGCTCCGGGCGTTCACGGCTTCGCTCGCCTCGAGAACCCCGCGAATTGCCGTGCCGCAGCTGGTTGCTACCACCCGCGGCGCCTTTACGATGCTCGCGAACGACCTCACCAAGCACGAAAAACAGATCGTCAACCTGGCTCTCACGGCGGTCTCGAAGTTCGGCAAGCCGGCGACCGTCAACGAGAGCACGCGGTCGGAACAGGATGGCGTGCCCCCCGAGACCGTTAGCAAGGCGACGCGGCTCGTGGAGATTGCCCGCGCCTCCGCCGAGCTGTTCCACGACGCCTCCCATGAGCTCTATGCCTCGGTCAGGGTGGGTGACCACACCGAAACGTTCCGGCTGCGGTCCACTAGTTTCAAGCGTTGGTTGGTTGGGAAGTTTTATGGTGAGGAGAGCGAAGCCCCCGGGCGAGAGGCACTCTCCTCAGCACTCGCAACCATCGAAGCCATCGCGGAGCATGAGGGCTCGACCCAATCGGTCTACACACGGATCGGCGTTCACGAGGGTGCAATCTGGATGGATCTCGGCGATCCCGACTGGCACGCAATCCGCGCAGGGGCGGACGGTTGGACCATCACCGACGGCGCCCCGATTCCGTTCGTCCGCGGCCGGAACGCCACGGCCCTTCCCCTCCCCGTACGTGGGGGCTCGCTCACGGAACTCATGCCGTTCCTCAACGCCACCCAACCGGACGACCCTCACTTCGTCCTGGCGGTCGCCTTTCTGCTCGGGACGTTCTTGCCGGCGGGCCCTTTCCCGGTCCTAGAGATTCACGGCGAGCAGGGAAGCGGGAAGACCTTCGCTTCAACTCGAATCGTCGCCCTCACCGACCCGAGCTCGGCCCCCCTGCGTTCCGTCTTCCGCGAGGAACGGGACTTGGCCGTATCGGCGAGGAACTCCCGCGTGCTTGTGGTCGACAACGTGTCACTCCTTCCGGCCTGGCTGTCGGATGCGCTGTGCCGACTCGCGACAGGAGGGGGCTTCTCCACCCGCCAGCTCTACACCGACGACGACGAGATTAGCTTCAACGAGAAGCGCCCGGTCATCATTACGGGCGTGAGCTCGGTTATCGAGCATCCCGATCTTCGGGACCGCGCCCTCCTCGCTGAGTGGCCGCACTTGCGCGCCACCCTGGGGAAGACTGAGGCCGACCTGATCCGCGAGTTCTCGGAGGCGTCGGGCCGTATCTTTGGCGCTATTCTCGACGCGGTTGTTCTCGCGGTCCGCGACGCCGCCAAGATGGCGGTCCCGTCAGATGTACGGATGCGCGACTTTGCGGGCTGGGTAGCGGCCGCCGAACCTGCTCTTCCGTGGCTTGGGGGAACGTTCCTGAGGGTCTACACCGAGAATCGTGCTGACGCGTCGGCGACCATCGTCACCGAGAACATGGTGGGCGACGCGGTGATCTCGATGCTCAACAACAACGACACGTTCACGGGGACGGCGACCGAACTTCATCAGGCTCTCGGCGCATATGCGACCCCCGTGGTCGACCCGGACAAGCCCAAGCCAAGGGGCTGGCCTGCCGATGGAAGGCGCCTCTCTGCCGTCCTGGACACTCTCAAGCCAGGGCTGCGGCGGTTGGGAGTGGAGTACGAACGCCTACCCCGCACCGGCAGGGGTCGCCCCCTCGCCCTCCGCAGGGTCGGGGACTCGGCGTCACTACCGTCACCAGCGTCACAAGGGTCGCAGCGCTGTCTAGGAGGGGGTGACGGGGATGACGATAGTGACGCTGGCTACCGCACCCGTGCGAGTCCTCAACCGCTCAAAGAGGAGGCACAGAACTGGAGCGTGCCCCCCTCAGAGCGCGAGAGGAGGCGGGAGCCATGACGGCGGTTTTCCCCCGTACCTTCCCACCAGCGCTCGTTCCCATGGCGGTGAAGCGCAAGGTCGACCACGCGGTCGAGGAGTATGAACCTTGACTGAGCCCGTTGCGCCCCAACTCCCGTGCGGCCATTCTAAGGCGCGGGCCTATCGGATTCGCCGCGGACCGCGAATCGTGCTGGTTTGCCGGACCTGCCGCCGTTGGTTCACCGACCGGCCGAGGCCTGGTACGTCACCCGAGTTTCCAGGCTTCGTCACCACCGACCGATTGAGAGAAGAGCTATGACCGCCCCGCCGACTCGCGCGGCAATTTACGCAAGAGTGTCCCGCGAGGGCGAGGCCGGGATCCTCGAGAATCAAGTACGCGATCTTCGGGATCTCGCCGCTCGGCACGGGTACGCCGTCGCCCGGGAGTACGTCGAGATCGCTTCCGGGGCAGACGACGGGCGGACCCAACTCAACGCCCTCCTCCACGACGCAGCGCTCCTCCGGGGCCGACCATGGGACGTGGTCCTCTTCCGCTCCCTGAGTCGAATGACACGGACAGGGACGCTAGGCGCTCTGGACCTGCTACGACGGCTCGACTCCTACGGCGCCCAATGGCGGTTCTTGGAGACTCCTATGCTCGACTCGACCAGCGACACCCCTGAACTCGTCCGAAACGTGATGCTCACCCTTGTCGCGGAACTCGACCGGGACTACCGGGAACGCATTTCCAAGGCCACCCGGGCCGCGTTTGAGCGGAAGAAGGCCTTGGCAAAGGGTCGGGGGGAATCGGTCGTCTGGGGACGCCGGCGAAAGGCTACCCCCCTGCCGAACGAGGAGGCGACCGCCTAATCCCAAACGGGGCGATTGTAGAGTACCCCCTTCGCCAACAAATTCTGGTGCGGCAAACGATCGTGAAACGGCCACGACAGCCTGGGCTTGCCGGGGTGCCCTACTGGGGTCAAGGCGCCCGCTTAGAGCGTCATGTCTTCCCTCGCGGCTGTAGCTCCACCCCAAAACGCAGAGCGTTCAGGAGTGGGAGTAGTCCCTGCCGCGCTGCGCGATGTGAGTAGTGAGCTTGCCGCAGCTGGCATGGGTGGGGATAGCAGGACGCCCTCATGGGGCTCGTCCAAGGCGGCGGACTCGTTGGCGTCTTGGGTACTCGCGGGATGGACCGGTATGTCGCAAAGTATTAGCTCTACGTCGGGGTCCGCGGGCCGGAGAGTGTCTTTACGCCAAGGGGGCGAGCGGGAGGACTTCGCGAGGAAGTCGTGAACGTGACCCTCGCCCAGCTTCTGAACCGAAGGGGCGTAGTGTCTGCAATCCCGGAACGTAGCGTTCCAATCGGCGAGCGTGGACGCGGCGTCCCGGATGTTGCGTTGGTGGAGCTTTCCGGACTTCCCATTGTCATTGAGGGGAGAATCGGCCACGGGCCCGGGGTGCAGGAAAGCCTGGACTCGGACTGCCCGGTACGGATCGAGGAGGGTTTGGCTGCCGTGGTGGTAGCGTTGGTCTACCCGGAAGAAATTCGGCACGCAGCTTCTCTGCTGTTGGTTGAGGAGATACTCTCGACCTGCGAGTTCCACGCTAAGGTGTTCACTGAAGCGGAGGATTCTAGCTGGGTCACCACCGATCTTGACGGCTTAGTTGCTCTCCTTCGCCGAACGTACGACGGCCTTGTCAGAGAGAGCGTGGTCGATGCTCTGGTGGGGGAGCTGAAAGAGGCGATAGAGGCGGCAAGCGGGCGACTCGCGCAAGGAGAAGGAACCGCAGTCAGGCTCAGGGAGGTGCTGGTTGTCCCCAAGTCGGAGTCCGACTAGCCCGCTGGATGAGAACCTCCGGATCTTCCGGGTCGCCTCGCTGACCCTGACCAACGCCATGTTGTTCCAGGAGATCCTCGCACAACAGCATCACGTTCCTTCGGTCAAGACTATCCGCCAGACATTGGACGAGCGCGATCCGGTAGGCGGATTCATCCAAGAGTGGAAGCGGATCTCGGACGTAATCGACTTCGCCCCGATTTTCAGAGTTTCTCGGGAAATACTTCTGCGTCTCCCCTCAAACGCCGAGACGTTGACGTCTCTCCAACTTCTCGGTCGCGTCGCCCTCGACATCTCCACTCGTAGGGGAGCTCTTCGCCACGACCTCATGGGGCGCATTTTCCACCGACTCCTTGCCGATCCCAAGTACTTCGGCGCGTTCTACACCAAGCTCCCGGCGGCCACGCTCCTCCTCAAGCTCGCCATCGAGGAGTGCTCATGGCCCGTCGAGTGGAGCGATCCCGGCTCGGTAGGCGTGCTCAAGGTGAGCGACCTTGCCTGCGGGACGGGCACGCTTTTGAAGGCAGCTCTTACCTCCGCGGTGGACCGCCACATCTGGGAGGCCGCTGCGTCGGGAATCATGCCCGATACCCAGACTGTGCACCGGATGCTCCTTGAGGATGGGCTCTGGGGATTCGACGTGATCCAGTCGGCGGTACACCTAGCGGCGGCCACCGTCGCCATGCACGACCCGAGGGTGAGCGTTCGAACTATGCACTTCTATGCACTCCCTCTTGGAGACGATAGTCGACACCACAAATGGCTCGGGAGCATACAGTTCGCCCTCGGCAGGAGGCTCCAAGTCCAGACGACCCTCATGGGAGCGTCGGTGGGGCCCAGACGGGCGACTGGGGCTGAGGGACGCACCACCGGGGTCGAGTTGCCCCTCCTCGACCTCGTAACCATGAACCCGCCCTTCACACGCAGCGTCTACGGTAATCTCCTATTCGGAAACCTGCCCGAAGAGGCCCGCCCGGACCTCCAGGCCGAACTGCGGCGTTTAGTTCGAGAACGACACCTCGAAGCCAGCATCACGGCAGGGCTCGGTTCGGTTTTCGTAGCCATCGGAGACCGAGTACTGAAGGATCATGGAGTCATGGCGCTGGTATTGCCTAAGACCGTCTTGGAGGGTTCTAGTTGGGAACCCACCCGAAGGATCTTCGAGCGTTACGACCTACGGTTTGTGATTGTCAGTCACGAACCGGACAACTGGTACTTCTCTGAATCCTCGAACATCAGTGAGGTTCTCCTGATACTCCAACGTCGCTCAGCGAAGCCCGAGGCGTCACCTACTCGATATGTGAATCTGTGGAGGCTGCCCAAGAACAACATAGAGTCGCTGAGCCTCGCGCGGGTTATCCGGAAGAGCGCGCCCGCCTCCCTCTCGTCACCCTCGGGAACCTGTGAACTTGGCACCGACGGGTCGAAGTTTGGGGAGATGATCGCGGTGGACCTCCGACAAGATGTGAACCTCCCTTGGAGTCTTCCGACATCGTTCGCCCAGACAGATCTCTGTCGGGTCGCTTACCACCTTAGAGTCGGCAAGGTGTTCGCCCCAGGAAGGGGCGTTGTTGGATCAATTCGAATGGTCCGGCTCGGGGATGGGTTCGAGTTGGGTCCTGATGGCCGAGACATCTACGACGGGTTCGACATCAGCTCCGGGAACACCCCTTACCCGGCGCTCTGGGGGTACGACGCCGCTACAATGAACCGATTGAAGCTCGCTCCGAACAAACACCTGGTTCCACTCACCGCGCCTCGTCCGAGACGACCGATGCGGGGCGCCAACCTTCTGTGGTCTCGAGCGGGTCGGCTCATGCTCCCGAAGGAAATATGGCTCGACACTTCCGCGCTCGCCGCGACTTGGGTGTCCAGCCCCGCGCTGTCGAATGTATGGTGGCCAACTCGTTCCAGGGACATTCGACGACGCGAAGCGGATCGACTTGAAAGTCGATTGGCCCTTTGGTCAAACTCGACACTCGGGTTCTTCTCGCTTCTGATGCGCCGGCAGGAAACCCGGGGCCCGTGGATCAAGTTCCCGAAAACTTGGTACGAGGAACTCCCGGTCCCCGACTTGGGGATTCTCGACTCCGATGCGGCACGTTCGCTCGATTCGCTTTGGGATGAAGTCGCGGATCAGACTCTGCTTCCCTTCTCGCAAATCGAGCGGGATCCGGTCCGGGCTCAGGTCGATGATGCCATTTCTGCGGCCTTAGGGATTCCCGAGTTCGGCGACCTCCGGCGAGTTCTAGCTCGGGAACCGGTCATCTCCGGAGTCTTGGGCGACTAGAGTCGACCGCTATAGACTCATGCGCTCCTCTGGTCTGCCTCCGCAATGGGCCGAAACTTGAATGGCTTGGAGTGTGAGTGCCCTTTAGGTTCGTTGTGAGGATACTGCTTGACACAAACCTCATCATAGATCGAGAGGGCCAGGCGATCGATACACCGGGACTACCAAGCCTCCTCGGTCTACTAAGTGAGCACTCCGCGAAGTGCGTGATCCACCCGATCACCCGCGTCGAGATCAGTTCCGATCCTAACGAGGATCGCCGCAAAGTCGTTCTGCGGAAGCTCGACGCCTATCCTGAGCTGGAGACCCCAGCGGAGCCTACCAAGGGATTTCGGCTTCAGTCGGGCGAGGGACCCAGATCTAACGATCAACGCGACTCGCATCTTCTCTATGCGGTCTACGCCAACGCAGTCGATTTCTTGATCACCGAGGATCAAAGGCTCATCAGTCGAGGTCTTCGAGTCGGCTTGGCTGACCGGATCTTGGACGTCGAAACTGGAGCTGTCCTGTTCTCACAGTTCTTCGGCATCAGCCTACCGCCACTGCCGCAGTACTTGCGCCACGGTCCCATCAACGGCACTTGGATCGACGACCCGTTCTTTGACTCGTTCAAGGAGGAGTACGCTGAGTTCGCCGAGTGGTTCGCTGACAAAGCGCGAGAGGGGCGGAAGTGTGTCTGGGTGGACGGGCCGACTGGGCACCTGCACGCTCTGATGATTTACAAAAACGAGAACGAGCCGATCGATGGTATGCCCTAGGCCCGTCGTCTGAAGATTTGCTCGTTCAAGGTCGATGAATCCATGCAACGCATCCGGCTGAGTGAGCGACTTCTGTGGTTCGCGTTCAACTTCCTCGTTGAGAACAGGATTACCGAGTCATACGTTGACGTGTTCCCGACGCACCCTGCCCTAATCGCGTTCTTCGAACTATTCGGCTTCCACGAAATAGGGAAAACGCGTCGGGGTGAGTGTCGTCTGTTCAAGTCGACACAAGCAGGTTCTCAACCCGAACCTTCGCGGTTCCGGGCGGTTTTTCCCTCGTATGACGACTCCCCGCCCCTGTTTCTGGTGATAGGGTAGTCGAGGCCCAATTACGCCGGACCCATCACTCCCCGACGACGGGGGGAGGGGTCCCCATTCGTATTGCGAAAGCCCCACTCTAAGAACTCGTCGTCCATCGTATACGATGAATCGTATGCGAAGGACCCGAAAGGAACCGGCACTCCTCTGGAGGATGCGGTGCCCGCTATGCGGCACGATCTTACCAAAGAACGCGAAAATCCCCCACGCCGAACCGGGCGGCGCTGACCTTCTCGAACAGGAGTTCGCCGGCCGGGGTCGGATTCGGACGTACCGCACTTTGAGCTACCTCGGGGACGGTCCCTTTGAATGTGCCTTTCGGGCCCGTTGGGTAGAACGTATGAAGTCCGTGCTCGCGAAGCTCCTCGGCCGGGGAGTACCCGGCGACGTGCGTGCGTACCACGGGGCCCGGCTCCGCGGCGTAGTTGAGCTCCACACTGAGAACCAGCCGCGCTACGTGGTCGGCGACATGACATTCACCTCCTATGCGGGGTTGAAGCAACCATGAACGAAGTAGAAGAATCGACACCAGAGTACGCCATCGCCGAACGACCACATCCGACGGACGTGCTCGCACGTCGTCGCCTCCTCGAAGAGGTGCGGGACCTCCTCGCGCAGGAGATCGACTTCGCGACTCGGGCAGACGAGGAGGGCTTCGACCTGAAGTCGTCGATCAGGATCGCGCTGACCAACAAGACGGATGCGACCGGCGCCCCCGTGATCGCTGCCGTCGGAGCGGAAGAGGGTCTCCCTGACTTCGTCTTCCCGTCAATGGCAAAGGGGTTCTCCGTGACGTATCGGGCGGTCTCGCGCGACTCCAGCACGTTCCCCGTCCATGTCTCGATGCCGGAGCTCCCCGAGGAGACTCGCGTCCCGCTCGGGGAATCTGCGGTCTCAGGAGGTGCCTGAGATGGCGGCTACGTCGACCTACCGGTACGGCCGGTACGAGATCCCGAACACGGCCGGCGAACTCGAACGTTCAGTAGAACGAGGTTTCGTTCCTCTGCCCGGCCGAGCCACCCCTGCCGGTGTCCTCCGACAGCGGGTCCGCGCAGCTTGGGACCAAGAGCCAAGCCTCGAGATGACTCGGCAGGCGCTCAAGAGCGAAGCGGTCCGGTCGGGCATCGCGGGGACCACTGGGAGCTACGGAGATGCCGCCCGTCGCACCGGGTTCAGTCAGGCACTTTCCCAGATCGCCGGGCCCCGCGAGATCGGGCCCCTGGCCCAGCTTTACAAGAGGGCGTGGGGAACACAGGGTCCGATCCCTGCCCCCGAGCGAGAAGTAAACAGGTCCTTGCCGTGGTGGTAAGTAGATGCCCTTCACGCCGAGCGGAGAACGCGGCCGAGAAGGCGGCGGAGCCCTCCCAGAACCCCCCGGTGGCCCCTCGACCTTCAGATGGCCTGCCTCCGCCAACGACGTCATGAGGACGCTTCAGGCCGCCGGAGGCGCGCCGCTACGGTTCACGCGGATCTCACAAGAAGTCCGTCACCGGGCCGGAAGAGGCGACGATCCCGAGTCCGAACGGTACGGGGACGTTCGGGCATACCGCGGGCTCGTCGACCTGAGATCCAACGGCATCGCGAAGAAAGTCGAGGTAGGCTGGCTGCTATCTCCTCGAGCCTGAAAGATGTGCGGAGACTGTGATTGGGCAATCACCGAAGCGGTCATCCAGGGCGAGCCGGCGTTTAGAGTCGAGAAGAAGGACGCGAACGGGAACGTTTGCTCTTGCAGCTCGTGCTTCGCTCCCGAGAACCTTCTCGTCCTCACCCGGCAATACCTGCCCCCTGGAGCCACTACGACCGTCGAGCGAGCCGAAGCCTGGTGTTGCGTATGTCACCACGTCATCGAGGACTCGCACCGACGAATCTCTCGGCCCGAGTCCTCCGACGGCCATACTCGATCTACTACTCCGGCTCCGGGCTTCGGGTGAATCGTCCTCGGGCCACACCCACCAGACCCTCACCTACTTTTAGGTGAGGGTCCACCAAGGAACCCTGACCGATTTGTAGGTCAGGGTCCACCAAGCGACCCTGGGGTACTTTTACCCCAGGGTCCCTCTTTCCGGTCCGCTCCCTCTGTCGGGCCTCTTCTTCGAGGGCCGGGACGATTCGCGGTTCACGGAGGAGATTTCCGCCTCCCACTCCGCATCCACAACATCCATTGACCCGGGGTGGTCCCTTCCCCGCCTCACAACCAGTTGAGTACCACAACGCCCTCAAGAGGGGCTCCGGGCTAACCCGGTGCTATTTGTATCACAGGGTCCGAGGGGGACCGCAACTTACGAGCTCCGCCACGCGCTGAAAGTGCCCGCGGCCCGCGTTTCTCCGTCAGAAAAAGGCGAAAAACAACACCCAATACTCGCCCGGCGAGTTCGGCCGACTTGGGTCCCCGAGGTTGGCCTACTTTTAGGCCAACCTTTGGACTTCCCCGATGAAACTTCTTGACGGCCTCCGCCCTCCGCCTCCGCGCCCTACCTTGAGATACAATTACCTCAAGGTCAGACCTTGGCCTACTTTTAGGCCATGGTCAGACCCTGCCCTACTTTTACTCGACTTCCGAACCGGTGGCTCATTTCTCACCAGAAACACTCGCGAGGTTGGCAACCAGCGAGTACTCCCTCGCACGTACGGTAGCTCGGTACCGGTGACTGATGAAGAGAACTCAGGAATCGCTCCCGGTACCTCGAAGCGGAGCGGAAAGGTTGAGCCCGTCTGCGGACTCGCTGTGATTCCAGCGTAGCACCGCCTGGTCATTCCCGAGCGGGGAGATGAACTCCCAGCCCTGAAGCAGGAGCGGCGAGACCCCCGACATTGGAACGACTCGTTGCACTGGTTCGGCTTTGCGTGACCCAAGTATCCGTTCGAGTTCGTCTCCAGCGACCTTGCCCTCGAGGACTTCGGTAATCTTCTCGCCTGTGACGCCCTTCTCTTTGAGGAGAGCAGCAACTATTCCCTCGAGGATAGTCGCTCTGTCTTCCTTTGGTTGGCCCGACTCGAGGTAGGGAACCGCCTTCGCATACTCCCGACGGAGTTCGTCGACGACCGAGGGGTGCAGCTTCTTCGACAAGTTGTACCGGCCGGCAACCCCGAGTGAGTGACCCAAGATCGCCTCCCGCACGTCACGGTCGATTCGGGCCGAGACCATTTGCGTAGAACAGTAAGCTCGGAAAACGTACGTCCGCGCGCTCGGCAGAATCGCCTTGAGACCCGCACGGAGTCCACGCATCAGGACGGGCGTCGCTACGAAGCCGGTCCTCGATCGCTCCCTGAGCTTCGTTCCCGCGCCCATGGGATCCACCGTGACGATGGGGGACTCGCCCGTAAGCTCCTCCCCACGCGCACGGCGTTCGGCAAGGTACGCCAAGATCGCGTCCGCGAGTTCCGAGGTCCCAAAGGTATGGTACTCAACCGAGGTCTTGGACAGTCGGGCCGGGACGACTATATGAAACGGAAGTCGTTCGAACGACGGGTCGTGACCGAGGCTGAGGTCCTTGAGGTCCACGAGCCTGAGCCCGTCACTGCCGTCGATTGTAGCTAGGACGCCTGGGCGGATGCCCGCGTGAGCCATGAGCAGGGCTACCACCCGCCCTCGAGCGGAGTAGGTTGAGAGGATTCGGCGGAGTTCGCCTTGGGTAGGAACCCGCTCCTCCCGAATGGACTCTCCTTGGACCACTCGAAGGCGAGGAAACTGGTCGAACTCAATGCGGTTGAATCTGAGCCATCCCTTGATTCCGACGAACGTCTTGGAGATGTAGCTAGGAAGACGGTGCGAACCTTGGAGGTCCTTGGCGTACCGGACAAGGACCCCATGCAGCCGCTCCGGGTCCGAGCGCGCGAGGTCGACAACCGTCTTCGGATCGAGTTTGACGACGTGGCAAAACAGGCCAAGCTGCCGGAGATTCACCTCGGCGGTCAGTTTCGACCGAAGGGCGTTCTCGTCATACCAGGTGCGGATTCTTCGGTCGGAGAGCAAGGGTCGGTGGTCGACTCGATTCGTCATCATCAATGGCAGGATTGACCAAGTATATGGAATATTCGAAGAAGGAGTTGGACGCCCGTGCTGGGATTCGAACCCAGGTCTGAGGCTCCGCAGGCCTCTAGGATAATCCATTGTAGCGGGTCGGGAGACGCTCCCGCCCCGTAGCTACCCCACACGGGCACCCGGTGTTTGCTCGCCGACGGCGCGGCGAGCGAGCGAAGCCCCGTATAAAACAGCGTACCGAGTCTCGGAGTCTCGCTCTCCCAGAATTTATAGCGGCCTCGTTCCCTCGCGCCGAGAGCGGCATCGATGACAGGGTCACGAGGCGAGGATCCGTGGGAGCAACTCCGCTCGCTACCGAAGGGCCAGGACATCGAGGTCACCGATGCGGAGGGTCGACGCTGGGTCGGGACCGTGATCCCTCACCACGAATTCTCGGGCGATCGCATTCTACAGATCAAGCTCGAGAGCGGATACAACGTCGGACTTCGCATCGGCCCGGGGGTCTCCTACCGACTGCGCTCCCCCTCCCGCTCCACGCCCCCTCCCCCCGAACCCCCATCCACGGACCGCCCGGCCGCGCCGGAGCGGGAGAGTGTCACGTTGCTGACGACCGGCGGCACCATCGCATCGCGCGTCGATTACGAAACGGGGGGGGTTCGTCCGGTCAAGACCGAGTCCGAGCTCCTGGAGTTTTATCCGGATCTCGACGCGGACGGCCCAGTCCATGCCCTGCCGGTCCTCGACCGCCTCAGTGAGAACATCGTGCCGGAAGACTGGGCGGTGCTCGCGGAGGCCGTGCGAGGATCGTTCGCGGCCGGCAGTCGCGGCGTGGTCATCGCCCACGGAACGGACACCCTCGGTTTCACGGCGGCCGCGCTCGCCTACCTCCTTCCGCGCCTTCCGGGTCCGGTGGCGCTGGTGGGCGCCCAACGATCTCCGGACCGACCCTCCTCGGACGGGCGCTCGAATCTGCAAGCCGCCGTTCGGCTCGCTCGCTCGCGCGAGTTGGGAGAGGTCGTCGTGGTCATGCACGCCGGCCTCTCCGACGACCGGTTCGCAATCCATCGGGGAACGCGGGTCCGCAAGATGCACTCGACGCGGCGCGACGCGTTCCGGAGCCCGACGGACGGCCCGCTGGGATACGTCGACGCGAATACGGTCCACTGGGTGCGGCCGCCACGGGCCCCGCACCATGGCCCCCCCACCGTGGATGGGCCGCTCGACCCGAGCGGAGCGCTGCTCTGGTTCTATCCCGGACTCTCCCCCACCCGCGCGGAAGCGTTTGTGCAGGGCCATCGTGGAATCGTCCTAGCCGGGACCGGTCTCGGTCACATCGCGGAATCGCATCTCGATTGGATCCGTCGCGCGGTCGACCGAGGCACGGTCGTGGCCATGACGACTCAGTGCCTCGCCGGAGCGGTCGACCCGTACGTATACGCTACCGGACGGGACCTCGTGCGCGCGGGCGTCACCTACCTCGGCGACCTGCTGCCCGAAACCGCTTACGTCAAGCTCCTCTGGGCGCTTGGCCACGAGCACGCGGCGGAGGGCGTCCGGAAGAGACTGCTCACGCCCACGGCCGACGACCTGTCCGAACGACGGCGCCCCGAGGAGTTCGAGTGAAAGCCGGGCTCGAGGTGCACCAGCAATTGCGCACGGGCAAGCTCTTCTGCCGATGCCCGTGCGAGTTCTCGGAGACCGTTACCGGAACGTTCGTCCGGCGACTCATCGCGGCCGGAGGAGAGGATCGCTCGATCGATCCCGCGGCCCGTTTCCAAGCCTCCCGTGACCTCCTCTTTCGTTACGAGGTGACTCCGAGTTCGTGCCTGGTCGAGGCCGATGAGGAGCCCCCGCGCCCGCTCGACCCGGAGGCCCTAGAGACGGCGCTGATCGTCTCGCGCATGCTCGGCGCGCGCGTGGTCGACGAGATCGAGGTCATGCGGAAGATCGTCGTCGACGGATCGAACACGTCCGGGTTCCAGCGAACGGCACTGATCGCGGTCGACGGAGTGTTGGAGGTCGACGGGCGACGAATCCCAATCGACTCGATCTCGCTCGAGGAGGACGCGGCGCGCAAGACCGCGGAGGCTCCGGGCGAGGTCACCTACCGCCTCGACCGCCTCGGGATCCCGCTCCTCGAGATCGCTACGGCCCCTCAGATCACCAGCGGCCGCGAGGCTCGGGCGGTGGCGGAGGAGATCGGCGCCCTCTTGCGCGCGACCGACCGCGTCCGTCGCGGCATCGGCTCGATCCGCGAGGATCTCAACGTCTCCGCGGAGGGCGGCCGACGCATCGAGATCAAGGGGGTACAGGAGCTGCGATGGATCGAGCAGTACGTCGAAACGGAGGTCGAACGGCAGCAGTTGCTCCTCGGGATCCGCGATACGCTCCGAAGCCGTGGGGCGACGGCACCCTCCGGCGCTGCGGCCGTGCTCACCGATCTCTTCGAATCGGTGATGGAAGGGCCGCTCGCCCCGCGGGGGGGTCGGGCCCGCCTCGTCTTCGGCATGGCCCTGCCGGGGTTCGGAGGGCTTCTGAAGTCCCCGCCCGGAAGCTCGGAACGACTGGGCCGAGAGCTCGCGGACCACGCGCGGGCGTTCGGCCTCGCCGGGATTCTCCACTCGGACGAACTGCCCGGGTACGGCATCGATCGGGACCGTGTGACCCAGGTGCGATCGCGCCTGAAGCTCGCTCCCGACGACGCATTCGTGCTGCTCGCGGACACTTCCGAGGCGCGCGCCCGCGCTGTCGCGCAATCGATCGCGCAGCGCGCCGCTCAGGCGATCGAGGGGATCCCGGGTGAGACCCGGGACCCACTGCCCGAGGGACGCACCCGCTACTCGCGCCCGATTCCCGGCCGGCACCGGATGTACCCCGAGACGGACATCCCACCGATCCCCATCGACGTGGCCGATCTCGCTCGCGCCGACGCGTTGCGGCCCGAGCGCCCGTCGGAACTCCGTGGGCGGCTTGCGCGCGAGTACGGCCTTCCGAACGACCTCGTCCGGCAGCTCGTCGCCGCCGGCGAGGCTTCTCGATTCGAGCTCCTCGCGAAGCGCGGTCACACCGCGACGTTGGTGGCGCGTCTGTTGACACAAGATGTCCCCTCGATCGAGGGCGACCCCGCCTCGACGACCGTCGAAGTGACGACCGATGCGCTCGATGCCGTGCTTCGGGCGAGCGAGCGCGGCACCTTCGCGAAGGAAGGGATCCCCGCCGTGCTGCGAGAGCTCGCACTCGGAGCGCGCGACGTAGCGACCGCCGCCGAACGCGCGGGTCTCTCGGGACTGAGCGACGATGAGTTCGAAGGGATCGTCCGCGAGGTGGTGGAGCGAAATCGGGCGCTCGTCCACGAGCGAGGCACGGAGGCGTTCCAGCCCCTGATGGGCGACGTGATGAAGGTGGTCCGGGGCCGGCGGGACGGGCAGGAGGTCGCGCAACGCCTTCGCCGCGCGATCGAGCGGGCCCGATCGGAGCCGAGCGCGTAGCATGCTCCGCTCGCGCGAGCCCCGGGTGCGGTCCTCCGCCGCTCTCAGCGCGGTCGTGACCGACGTCGACGGAACGCTCACCGACGCGCGGCGTCGGCTCGACCCGGAAGCTCTCGCAACGATCCACCGGCTCGGCGAACTGCGGGTACCGGTGATCCTCGCGACCGGTAACGTTCTCCCGGTCGCGCTCGGGCTCTACCGTTCCCTTGGCCTCACCACTCCGATCGTTGCGGAGAACGGGGGACTCCTCTACCTACCTACGGAGAGCCGGGTGCTGCGCCTCGCCGACCCGTCGGTGGCGCTCCGAGCGTTCCGCCGCCTCCGCCGCGCGAAGCTCCCGGTGCGACGGCTATTCACCGACCGCTGGCGGGAGAGCGAAGTGGCACTGGACACGAGCGTCCCCATCTCGCGGATCCACCGGGCCCTGCGCGGATTCCCGATCCAGGTCGAGGGAACCGGGTTTGCGATCCATCTGATCGAGCCCGGGGCCGGCAAAGCGCCCGCGCTGGCCCGCGCGCTGCACCCTCTCGGCCGAACCCTGGCCGACTGCCTGGTTCTCGGCGACGGGGACAACGACGTGGAGATGCTCCGCGCGGCCGGTTGGGCCGTGAGCTTCCCGAACGGTAGCCGCGCCGCGCGCGCCGCCGCCGACTACGTCACGCGGGCGAACTTCGCCCAGGGTTTCGTCGAAGGCGTGAAATCGGGCGGACTCCTTGACCGTCGTCGTTCGAGGTGAAACCGGATGCTCTCGACCCCGTGCGTCCGCTGCGGAGCTCCTGCGAGTAGGAGCTGCCCGTTCTGCGGCCGGAGCTTCTGCGGCAAGTGTTGGCCGGACGGCTCCGGCCCGTGTCCCGTTTGCCGAGCCTCCCGTTCCCTCGGGGATCGGTCGGCCGACCGGCTCGCCTAAGGCAGCTTGCCCCGCGAGTAGTCGTAGCCCGGCAGGACGAAGGGACCGCGGGGCTCGGATCGGCCGAGCGCGATCAGGACCGCTCCGAACGCGCCGGCGAACAGTCCAAGGCCGAAGAACGCCCAGGCGTAGTATCCCAGGTGGGGGAATATCCGTACCCAGATGAGCGGGAGACCGGAGCTCGGCGCGATCGCGTGCAGGAAGAGGTTGACGATCACGCCGAAGCCCCAGCCGAGGACGATCAGCGTGACCCCCGCCGCCTGCCAACCGATCCGCTGGTCGGCCCCGTAGTCTTGAGGAGGGGTAGCGGGAGAGTCCTGGTGGTCCGCCACGGGCGCGTTCACAGGAGCACCGGCCTATAGGGGTTGCTGACGAGCCGCCGCCCCCCCCCACGGCCCGGCGGGGGCCGGGAGGGGGTTCGTCCCGCTGGGGGGCGCGAAGCCTCAGCGGTCGGTGCGACGGCGGCCGACCAATACGACTACATTATATAGTAATGCAAACATACCACTGGTACCCAACGAGGTAACTATGACGACCGAAATAGCTTCCGTCGAAAGCGACGTGCTGCCCTGGACCGACTTCGACCGCGCGTTCGAGAGCCTGCGCCACGCGTTCTTCGAGCCGTTCGGCAGCTTCGCGCCCGAGCGCTCCCTGCGAGCGGCCCCGGCCGATGTCGAGGAGACCCCGAGCGCCTACCGCCTGACCCTCGAGGTTCCCGGCATCCCGAAGGAGAACCTCGCGGTGACCATCCGCGACCAGGTGGTGGAGATCCGCGGTGAGTTCACGAACGCGACCGCTTCGAAGGACGCCAACTACGTCCGCCGCGAGCGCACCTACTCGGGCTACTACCGCAGCCTCGTCTTCCCCGAGCCGATCGTCGCGGACAAGTCCGTCGCCAAGGTCGAGAATGGCGTGCTGACGCTCGAGCTACCCAAGCAGAGCCCCCAGCCCGTCCCGACCGAGGTGAAGGTACCGGTACAGTAGGCGAGCGTCGAACCGATTCGGCCCGTCCCTCCGGGGCGGGCCCCCCCGTCGCTCGGAACTATCCGAAGCCGGGAAGCGACTTCTGGTCCTTGCCGGTACCGGGGCGCGCCGGGATCTTGCGAAGCTCCTTCGGGCAGTCGACGAGCCGGATCAGCGGCGTCGATTGCACGATGTAAGTCGGAAGCCCCGTGTTGGGCTCGTTACCCGCCCTAAGGATGTTCATGATCTCGAGGCGGACCTCGATGGTTGCCCCGTCCTTGAGCTTCAGGCGGACCCGACCGTCGCCCTCGATGGGGGTGTAATCAACGACCTCCGCGTTCGAGAGGTCGGGAGGAGGCGCCCCGGAAGATCCCATCATACGGTGGCCTTCTCCGCCGTCCCCACGCGCTCGTGAAGCACCGCGCGTGGGTCCTTCCCCCCGACGGTGAGCCCGAGAGAGACGCACGTCCCGATGACCTGGTTCATCTTCTGCTCGATCGTCTGTCCGAAGAGGTCGTCGCCCTTCGCTTCGGCGATCTTCTTCACGGCGTCCAGGCTCACGTCGCCCGCGACCTCCGTCTTCGCCTTGCCGGAGCCCTTTTCCTTCCCGGCCTCTTTGAGAAGGAGTGCCGCCACCGGAGGACGGCCGACCGTGAGCGTGAATTCCCGGGTCTGAGGGTTGACCCTCACGACGACCGGCACGCGCATCCCCTGGAATTGGGCGGTCTGCTTATTGATCGCCGCGACGACCTGACCGACGTTGACTCCGAGCGGTCCGAGCGCCGGGCCGAGCGGGGGGCCCCCGGAGGCCTTGCCACCTTCGACGAGGACACTCACTTCATCCGCCACTCTTTCCGCCTCCCTTCTCCAACATGCGCACGTGATCTCCGCGTACCGTAACGGGGATCGGGACCACCGCCTCGATCAGCTCGACCGTGATCTCTTCCTTCGCTTGGTCGATCTTCTTGACGCGGGCCTTCTCACCCTTGAACGGACCGCTAATGAGCTCGACGATCGCGCCCTCGACGAAGCCTTCGACCGTGATCTGCGGGACGAGGAGCGGTTCGACCTCCTTCAGGGTGGTCTCCCCGGCAACCAAGCCCCGGGCCTTCCGAATTCCCTTGAGCATCTCGTGCACGCCTTCGAAGCTCATCCCCTCCGCGAAGACGTAACCGCGCAGCGCGCTCGGCACGAGCATCGCGAAGACGACGTCGGGCTTCTCCTCGGCCCGTGCGAGGAGAGTGTCGGCGACCTCGCGCTCGTAGCCGCGGGACGTTTTGATCGCCAGTAGGGACTGGCGCGCGACGCAGGCGAGCGTGAGCCGGGCCGGCGTGCCACCCGCCGCGCCCTTCGCCGAGAGGCGGACCTCGAGGCGGTCCCCGTAGCGCACGCCGACCGGGGCGGTGATCTCGAACGAGAGCGGGACGGCGCCGTTGGGCGGGATCTCGACCTCGATGGTTTGGCGGCGGGCAAAGAGCTCAACGGCGGTCCGTTTGCCGGGAGGGACCCAGCGGACGGGCCACTCCGCGCCCTCTCCGGGATAGGTCGAGGTGTACCCGACCTCGATCGTGAGCTCCGCAGGCCCACCCTCGCCCTTGGTGCTCGAGAGGACCGCGCTGAGCGTCGTGACCGTTCCCGCCGTGACGGGACGGACGGTGTCGTCGGCCGCCTTGAGCGAGAGTTGCGTCGGAGCCCCCGGCCGGGCCGGTGCCGGGCTCAAGGTCGGCGCCGGGGAGGCCGCGCTCGGCGCCGACGGCGCCGCCTTGGGCGGCGCGACGGCCGCGGTAGGCTCGGGACCGAGGAGGCCGATGCCCTCCTCGTCCTCGTCGTGCGGTGGAACTCCGGCCATGCTGATTTCCGCGCGCGCCTAGAGTCCCGCGAAGTAGTTCGACCAGAGCCACGGCCCGGCCGCCGTGAAGAACACGTAGATCGCGAATCCCGTGAGCCCGATGATCGCCGCGCCGGCAAACGTGATCTGGAGGACGCGGATGTACTCCTCTCGGCTCGGCTTGCGCGCCATCCGGAGGATGCGGCCGTACTTTCCGTGGCCGATCCGCTTGAGACGAGCGTCGAACTCGTCCTGCATGGTGCGGGCACGATCGATGACTGCCATGGTCCTTCCCCGTAGGTTCTAGCGGACCCGGTCGATCTCGGAGGAGCTCGCCCCGGGATGCGCCCCGAGAATCTGGGGGGATTTAACCCCGGTGACCACCAGCATCACGCGCAGAGTATGCTGCATCGTAGGATCGATGGCCGCACCCCAGATAATCCGTGCGTTAGGCGCAAGTGACTTCTGAACGACCTCGGCGACCTTGGCCGCCTCGCCCACGGACATATCCGGCCCCCCGGTCACGTTGACCAGCGCGCCGGTCGCCCCGGCGATGTCGACCTTGAGCAGCGGTGAGTGGATGGCTTCGTTGATCGCATCCTCGGCACGGTTGTCGCTCTCGGACTCTCCGATACCGATCAGAGCGACGCCACCGCCCTTCATGATCGTGCGCAGGTCGTTGAAATCGAGGTTCACGAGACCCGGGCGCGTGATCAGCTCCGTGATGCCGCGGATCGCCCGCGCGAGCACCGAGTCGGCGACTTTGAACGCGGTCTGGACGGGGAGACGGGGAACCAGCTCCAACAGTCGGTCGTTCGGGATGGTGATGACCGTGTCCGCGACGTTCCTCAGCTTATCGAGCCCTTCCTGAGCGTTCTCGGCCCGAACCGTTCCCTCGGAGGCGAACGGCAACGTGCAGACGGCGATCGTCAACGGATCGTTGCCGCTGGCCTTCGCGGCCTGCGCGACGATCGGAGCGGAACCGGTGCCGGTGCCTCCCCCGAGACCGCAGGTGATGAAGACCATGTCCGAACTCTTGAGGAGCCCCTTGAGGTCCTCCAGGGCCTCGAGGGCTGCCTTCGCGCCGACGTCCGGCAGCGCCCCGGCCCCGAGGCCCCGGGTCAGGCGTCGACCGAGGAGCACTTTACGGTTGGAGTGAACGGTCAACAAGTGTTGCGCGTCGGTGTTGCAGGCGATCGTCTCCGCCTCCGTGAGGCCATCCTCGATGAGGCGGTTGATCGTGTTCGACCCACCGCCGCCGCACCCGACGACCCGGATGTTCACGCGGAGCGTCGCGAGCAGTTGCTCGAGCTCGGCATCGTCGCTGGACGCGCCGGCGGACGGCTTGGTTTCCTCGCTCTTCGGGAGATGGGATAGGATTTCGTTCGCTAGCGGTCGCATTCGGATCGATTCCTCGGCGGCGGACAGGACAGGGGCCTCTTATAAAGCGCTGTCCGATGAGAAAGGGGAAAACCGTGGAGTACGCCCGCTGGGCCCCTATCTACGAGCGGATCGCCCGGGAGTTCGGTTTTGATCTCGCACGCGAACGCGAGGCGGCCGAAGAGCTTCGGCGGCTACTACCGACCCCGGCCCGCACCCGTGCCCTCGAGCGGTTACGCCTCCGGCTGGAGGGACGGGACGCGGTCGTGGTCGGGCGGGCCCCCGGCGGGGGACCGCCTCCGGTCTGGCGGCTCCCGGCCTCCGACCCTCGACCGGCGGTCCTGGCCGCGGACGGCGCCACCGTGGCATGCCTCAGCGCGAACCTCGTTCCGGACGTGATCACGACCGATCTGGATGGTCCCGTGGAGAGCGAGGTCACGGCCCACCACCGGGGGAGCTTCGTCGTCGTACACGCCCACTCGGACAACCGGCCGGCCCTGGCCACTTGGGTCCCCGAGTTCTCCAAAGAGCTGGCCGGGTCGTGGGCGGGTCCGCCCGATGCGGAGTTGATCAACGTGGGAGGGTTCACCGACGGCGACCGCGCCGCCTACTTGGCCGAGGATCGGGGCGCGCGCAGGATCCTATTATGGGCATTCGACTTCGATCGTGTCCGCGAGGAAGGCTCGGCCCAGAAAGCCCGCAAGCGGGCCAAGCTCGCTTGGGCCGCGCGGGCGTTAGAAGAGCTCGCGCGTGCGAGCTCCACGCCGATCCTTCTATGGCGTCGCGATGGGACCCTCGTTCCCTATGACGAGGGGAGATCGGCGAAGTCGACGAGGTAGATCACGTTCGAACCGTTCTCGTAGAGGGGGACGAACGGCATTTCGCCCAACCACGCGATCGCCGCCGCGCTCAGCGGCTTGGCCAATCCCGAGGGGTTGAGGGCGACGCCGATGTGCATCACCGAGTCCACGATCACGTAATCGATCGCATGTAAGGCGTACGGCGCGGGAGAACGGGCGAGTTCGGCCTGCGCCGCGGACCAGTTGGACCCGGTGAATAATGCGGGCGTCGAATCCCACGTCGCCGGATTGTGGTCGAAGCCGAAGACCATGGAGCTCATGCGGTGGTCGCTGGCGACCGCCGCGCTCGCGGGGACGTTCATCCCCGTCCACATCCATAACCCCGAGTCCGCGACGGTCAGCCCTTCCTGGAACCCTCCGAAATCCTGCTGCGGAGGATAGATGATCGCCGCGTTGGCCGCGACTAAGACGAAGATCCCGAGGCACGCGGCGACGAAGGCGCGTCGGCCGAGCCGGTCGTCCGCGCGTGCCAAGAGCCGGCCGATACCGATCGCCGCCAGAAGGCCGATCGGGATCATCAGGTACTCGACGAACCGGGAAGCGGGGATCGCCTCGACGATCGCTGAACCCTTGGTGAAATACGAGGCCACGAGCACGAGCACGGCCGCGATCCCCAGGGCGAGCGTCCACGTGACCGAGAAGAGCCCGAGGCGGGAGACGGTCGGGGTCCGTCGGCTCCCGGCGCACAGAATCCCTACCACGAAGATGGGAGAGAACCAGAGTACCGTGGCGGGAGTCGCCAGCTGACTGGTTCCCGGCAACGGGACAAAGATGATCGTCGACACCCCCGCGGCGATGAGGATCGTGAGCAGCAGGAGGTCCTGCGAGAGGGAGCGGGTCGTGGGGATCCCGAGCCAGCTTCCGCGGACCGGGCGGAACCGGCCCCGTCGGAGCACCACGAGGAGGCCGGCGAGGGCGATCCCCGCCAGCACGATGGCCTCCAGCGGGGCGAAGTTGGCGAGCACGGAATGTCCGAGTCCGGGCTCGATCACATCGGACACGAACGTCGGGGCGGCCCAGAACCAGAACGCGAGGGTCGCGGTGGACATCCCGGCAAGGAAGGCGAGCTCTCGGGTCGGGAACCGGCGGCTCCACAGACCGGGCCGCCAGAGCTCCAGCAGAACGACCGCTCCCAGCGCGCTCAGGAGAAAGAAGAAGGTCGAAAGGTGGTGCGTGACGATGAGCGCCCCTCCCGCGAGGGACAGCGGTAGGTACCACCGCAGGTCGCGCCGACTCTCGACGAACATCCATAACGCGGCGACGACCAAAAAATCCCCGAGCGCGAGCGGGGCCGGGTGGGCGATCGAGAAGACCCGCGGCATGAACACGGAGGCGAGCGCCGCTCCAAGCAGCGCGACGCCATCGTGCGGGAAGAGCCGGCGGAACAGGAGGAACATCGGAAGGAAGCTGAGCGCGGCGACGACCGGTATGATGATCGTGAGCCCGGAGAAGGTGCTCAGGCCCATTCCCTCGATGCCGGCTCCGGCCAGAAGGTAGATGCCGGGGAAGTCGGGGTAGGCCGTGCCCCACCCGAGATAGGCCGCACCGGTCGGGATGTGGCCGGTGGCAATCAAGGAACCCGTGATGCGGAAGTACTCGCCGGAGTCCGACCCGAAGAGCGAGAAGGAGAGGTAGGGTTCGAGCGCGAGGAATACCACTAGGAACGCGAGCGCTCCGAGCCAGAGCAAGGTCTCGGGCTGGAGGTCGGTGCGGCCATCGGAAGTGCGTTCCCTGCCCGCCATGCGAAGCGTCCGTCTCCCGTGCCGGGCCCCGTCGCCAGGGCGGAACCCGTACGGCGGAGAAGAAGGACCCCTACCAATAGCATTGACGTTCGTCGCGCGTTCCCCCGAGGGGCGCAGCGCCCGCGGCCCTCCCGATCGGTAGATGCGGCAGTGCACGTGCGAAAATCGGCATGCTGAAATAGGGGAGCCTTGTGCGGTCGAATCCGGGGATATCGGATGCCGAGCCCTTCTCGGAAGAAATCTGGCGCGTCCCGACCCGCCGCCCGTTCGGCGGCCCGGAGACGATCGAAGCCCCGACCCCGACCGACCCGTCCGGTCCCGAAGAAGAAGGCCGGGCCAAAGCCCAAGGTCGCGTCACCTCGCCCGGCGCCGAAGAGCGTGCGGCGCGAGCCGTCCCGCCCCGTCGCGCCGGCTCCCGAGCCCTCAGTGGCGCCGCTGCCGACCCGGGGCCCCAGCGGACGCAGTCACCTGCTCTCGCTCGCCTTCCTCCGTGACGGAGACGAGTTCTTCGCCCGGATCGAAACGAACTCCGGCCAGATCACCGAGTTCAAGAACCGAGCCCTCGACCAACTGCTCAGCCTGGTCGCGGGCGAGCTCGAAGATCTACTCGAGTGAACCTACCTACGCCTCGAGATGGGGATCGACCGCGCTCTTGGCGCTGGTCGTCACTCGCGGCATAGGCTTCGAAAGATCGACCAGCGGTACCTTGCGAGCGATCTCCTTCGCCATGGCCGAGCAGGTCGAGGGGGGCACCGGCCGCGCGGTGTAACCGGGCAGCGCGAGATCGTAGGTGACGACCTTCTTCTCCTCGATCGTCTCCCAGACCGCCCGCCAGATCCGGTCGGCGGCCTCTCGCTCGCCGATGTGCCTCAGCAGGAGCTCGGCCGAAAGAATCTCGGCCACGGGATCGGCCTTGTCCTGACCCGCGTACTTGGGCGCGGAACCGTGGACCGGCTCGAAGACCGCGACGCCGTCGCCGTAGATCGCCCCGGGAGCGACGCCCAGCCCTCCGGCGAGCCCCGCGCACAGGTCCGACAGGATGTCGCCCATGAGGTTCGTCGTGACGATGACATCGTACTCCTCCGGCTTTTTGACGAGTTGCATGCACATGTTGTCGATCAGACGCTCCTCGGAAGCGATGTCGGCATAGTGGGGGGCGATCTCCCGGAAAACCTGTTGGAAAAGCGCGCCCGTCGTCTTCATGATGTTCGCCTTGTGGACCGCCGTGACCTTGTGGCGGTGCTCGCGTCGGGCGAGCTCGAACGCGAACCGGATGATCCGCTCGGACGCCTTGCGAGTGATGATGTTCACCGTCTCGGCGGCGGTGTGGTCGCGGTCGACCCAGTGCTCGACCCCCGAGTACAGGCCCTCGGTCGCCTCCCGCACGACGATCAGGTCGGTCTCGGGGAACCGCGTCCCTTCTCCGGCGATCGCGCGCGCCGGCCGCACCGACGCATAGAGGTCGAGCTGCTGGCGCAGGGCGACGTTGACGCTTCGGAACCCGCTGCCGATGGGGGTGGTGATCGGGCCCTTGAGCGCGATGCGGTTCCTGCGAATCGACTCGAGGACCGAGTCCGGGAGGGGTGTACCGAACGTCGGCAAAGTCTTCTCTCCGGCTTCGGCGACCTCCCAGTCGATGGCGACCCCCGTGGCAGCGACGACGTCGATGGCGGCCCGAGTGACTTCGGGCCCGATCCCGTCCCCCGGAATGAGCGTAACACGGCGTGACATGGTGCGAACTCCACCGAAGCCAACGTGCACGAGACTTAACCTCGCCGCGCGCCGGGGCGCCGGGCGACGATCGTTCGGCCCTCGGAAAGTCAACTATCACGCCGCTATGTGATTTCATATACCTAACAGGCCTCGTGCCTCCAATGTTCGCCGTCCCTCACCCGGAGGTCCTCGCGGCCGATTGGCTCCCGCCGAATCCGATGCACCGGGCTCGCGAAGTCACCGAGCTGGCCGAACAGTTGCACGCGAACGGGCCGCCTTCCCTCGCCCCCCATCTATGGGTCGCCGGCACCGAGGGTAGCGGTACGTCCACGGTCGCCCGACAGGCCATCCGGCGTTTTGCCGCCGACGCGCCCTACGAGCATCGCCCGTCGCCGCGCGTGCTGGCGGCCCGGATGCGCGGGAGCCGAGGCGCGGCCGCAGTCGCGACCACTCTCCTCCGACAGCTCGACCCGGGATTCGTCGGCCGGGGATTCGCGACGGCCGAGATCATGACAGGGTTCCTTCGCCGGATCCGTCGGGAGGCGCGTCCGATCGTCGTTCTGGTGGATGATCTAGACAGCGGGAGCCCTCCGCTCGAACCGCTGGTCGCACCCTTCCGCACGCCGGATCGCTACCTTCCCGAGGGGGTCGCGGGCCTTCCACCGGTCACCGTCGTCGTGGCCGGCCGGGCGGACACCGTGCGGCGCGCCCGTCGAGCGTGGGCTCCCGCCGCCGCGCTCCGGGAGCTGTCGCCTCTCGCCGAGGGAGAACTGCGGTCGATCGTCGCCGATCGGTTCTCCCGGGCGCTGGGGCGAGAGGGCCCCGTGGGGCTCGTCGCGTCGATCGTCGAGCGCGCTCGTCGGGACGGGCGAGGCGCCTCGCGCGCGCTCGACCTCCTCCGCCGCGAGCTCCTCGGCGCGACGGCGCTCCAACCGGACTCGGTGTATCGACCGGGCCCTGGTTCCTGGGAGGGGCCGGTCGAACGCTCCTTGCTCGAGGCGCTTCGCCAACTGGCCCGAACCGATCCGGCGGACCTCGCTAGAGTGCGCGAACGCGAGCGCGAGCTCGCGGCGGCGCAGGGTCGACGACCGCTTGCCTCCACGACACTGTGGCGACGGATTCTGCGCTTGGAGCAAACCGGGTACGTGCAGCGGACCGTCCGACTCGGGGGCATCGGGGGCACCCGCTCCCTCGTGCGGCTGCTGTCGCCCGAGGGGGTCAGTCCCCGGCCGATCGATATTCCTCGAGCGTACGGGTCCCCCGCCGGTGCGGCGCGGCCGGCGTGGCCGCTCCCTCGACCGGGGTGATCGGCCCGCCGGTCGGCCCTCCCTTGCCACGGACTTGGGCGAGGATCGACTCGGCGAGTCGACGCGAGCGGAGGACCTGCTCGATGCGGTCCACCGGAGCGGCGCGCAACGCCTCTCGATCGGCGTATCCGGCCCGATAGAGAGCCCGGGCGCGAGCGCGGCCGACCCCTCGAAGTCGCACGAGGTCGAGGAGCTCTTCGCGGACTCCGTAACGCACCCGGAGCGCGAGGTCGTCCACCGGCCGCGCGAGGCGACGCTGGAAGCGCACGGCGAAGCGACCCAGGCCGAAGAGGAGCCACTCGGCGTCGTCCGCCTTCGCGTGGAGGTCGCCGGCTCCGATCCCGAACTTCGCCGTGATCTCGGCGATCGGGATTTCCGAGACCCACGCCTCAAGAACGCTCGCGGTCTTCAGCGTCGCTAGGTAGGTCTCGAGCGGGAGCGCGAGGGGAGGCTCCTCCGGTTTGACGAGGAGTTCCTCGGCTTCGTTGGTGAAACGCTCGAGCAGTACGGCCTCCTCGTCCCGCTTGAGGAAGAGCGGAGGGAGGTCCGGAGCCGCCGAGATGCCCGCCAGCAGCGCGAACGGGCCGACGCCCAACGGGGCGCGGTCGAGCATCGTCCGCAGAATCAGGGCGCTCAAGGGGTCGAGGTAGAGCTCGCTCGTGAGCTGGCCGAACGGCGTGGCTCGCAGGATCGGACCGGCATCGAGGAACTCGTTCTGCTCGAGGAACCGACGCACGCGATCGATGTGATCGACGAGGTCCGTCCACGGCAGGGTGTGTCCGTAGAGGGTCCCCCGGAAGAACGTCTCGAGGTCGGATTCGCTCGCGACCGCCCCGCTCGCCACCAGCGCGAGCAAGTGCATGCGCAGCGCGGGCTCGGCGGCGAGTCGGCTCTCGATATCCTCGGGCGGGCTCGAGAGATAGGTGTCGAGGTAGCGCTCCTCTTGCTCGGCGTCACGGGCCACCAGCACCGCTTCCCCGCTCGCGTCGAAGCGCGGTCGACCGGCCCGGCCGCACATCTGCTGAATCTCCATCGCGGGGATCGGGGCCTGCATTCCGATCCGGTCGTCGTAGCGATAGGTGTCGCGAACGATCACGCGGCGCGCGGGGAGGTTGATCCCGGCGGCGAGGGTCGGCGTCGCGACCAGCACTTTCAGGATCCGATCGCGGAACGCGTGCTCCACCACCTCGCGCTCGGCATTGGTGAGCGACGCGTTGTGGTAGGCGACGCCGTGGGGGATCAGCTCGGAGAGGCGACGGACCCCCTCGGTCTCTTCTTCGGCGACGGAGAGCAGCGTCTCGACGGTCTCTCGCGCGGAAACGCGATCCTCCGGGGAGAGGAGGGAGCGGACGGTGGGCACCAGTCCTTGGGCGGCTTGCTCGCTCGCGCGGCGCGTGTTCACGAACACCAACGCCTGACCTCCTTCCTCGATCACGTTGCGCACGAGCCGAGGGACGGCCTCTCCCGGTCCCGGGACATCTCGCGTCGAGAGGTCGGTGAATACGATCCGCCCATCGTGATAGACGCCGTGTTTGAGCGGGACGGGGCGGAAGTCGCTGACGATTGGCTCGGCCGACAACCACCGCGCGACCTCTTCAGCGTTCCCGACCGTGGCACTTAGGGCCACGACCTGAAGCGCCGGAGAGGACCGGCGGAGCCGGGTCAGGGTGATCTCAAGCGTCGGACCCCGATCGGGGTCTCGCAAGAGATGCACCTCGTCCGCGATGACGACCCCGACGCCGTCCAGCCAGGGACTCCCGCGCCGCAGGAGCGCGTCCGCCTTTTCGCTGGTCGCGACGAGCACGTCGACCTGGTCGAGCTGGTCCGGCCGCAGATCGAAGTCGCCGATCGAGATGCCGACGCGCATACCGAGGGGTTCGAAAGCGCGCAGCTCCTCGGCCTTCTCCCGGGCGAGCGCCCGCAGCGGCACCATGTAGAGCCCGCGTCGGCCTTCGCGGAAGGCGCGGACGAGGGCGAGGTACGCGACGAGCGACTTCCCGCTCGCGGTCGGGCAGGCGAGCAAGAGGTTGCGCCCTGCGAGAGCGGGGCCAAGCGCGGCCGCCTGGGGAGGATAGAGGGAACGGATCCCCTCCTTGCTGAGGATGGCGCGGCACTCGGGATCGATCGCCGTGGAGTCGACGGGCGTCCCCCCCAGTGCGGGCGCGACCGGGACGAGCGGGGAGTGGGGAGCGGGAGGCGAGGGTCCCGTGCGGCGTCCCCCGCGAGGCCTAGGCATGGTCGGAAGGGATCCTACCGGTCCCGCTCTCGCTCAGCATCTTGCCGACGATCCGTTCCTGGATCTCGGTGGTCCCCTCGACGATCGGAAAGACCCGGGCGTCGCGCAGGATCCGCTCGGCCGGATGCCCTCGTAGCGTCGCTGGCCCCCCGATGACCTCGACCGCATCGTGGGCAATCGACGCGGCGACACGCGCCGCCACCAGCTTGGCCGTCGACGCGGCGAGTTCGTACGGCTGCCCCGCGTCCTTGGCTTCGGCGGCCTTCTCGATCAGGGCACGCGCTGAGGAAAGGTCGGCCCATGCGCGCGCGAGGCGCGCCCGACGCTCGTCGTCGGGACTCTGCGCGACCGCGGCACGAAGCTGGTCGAACCCGGCCTGGGCGACCCCGAGGGCGCACGACGCGATGCCGATCCGCCCGCCCATGAGGGCCCCGAGCGCGATCGAGAGCCCCTCTCCCTCTCGCCCCAGCTGGGCGTCGGCGGGAAGTTCCACGCCATCGAAGATCAGCTCGTTCGTCTCGCTGCCGCGCAGCCCGAGTTTGTCGAGGCGCTGCGCGACCGAGAACCCCGGGGTCCCGCGAGGGATCAGGAACGCGCTAATCCCGTGGGAGCCACGGGCGGGATCGAACGTCGCGAAGGCGAGCACGATCCCGGCGCTGCTCCCGTTCGTGATGAACATCTTCGAGCCGGTGATCCGCACCCCGGCGCCGATTCGCTCATACCGCGTCGAAAGGTGCGCGGCGTCCGAGCCTACTCCGGGTTCGGTCAGCGCGAAAGCGCCGAGCGACTCTCCTCGCGCGAGCGGTCGCAACCATCGCGTTCGCTGCGTATCCGTGCCCCACTTCAGGATCGGAGCCGCGCACACCGAGAGATGCACCGAGAGGTCAGTCCCTACCGTCGCGCTGACTCGTGAGAGTTCCTCGAGCACGACGCTCAGCTCGCGGGTCCCTCCCCCGATCCCGCCCCACTCCGCTGGGATACCGAGCCCCGTAAGACCCTCCTGCGCCAGCCCGCGGAAGACCTCGGGAGGGAGGCGGTCGGACCGGTCGATTTCGTCGGTCAGCGGGGCGATCGCCCGCTCCGCGTACGTGCGTACCTCCCGCCGCAAGGCGGCGAGCGGTTGGAGTGGAAGGGACATGCGCGCCCCGAGCAGGTCGAAGAACGCTTAATGGGGGCGGTCCGTCGCTCGCCGGTAGGGGATGACCATGGACGGCCCCACGCTCAAGGATCGTTTCACGGCCCTGGACACGCTCGCGTTGGTCCGGGAGATCCGGGCCCTGACGAAAGCGAGGGTCGACAAGGTGTTCGACCTTCCGGGCAGAGGCTGGAGCCTTGTCTTCAGAGTCCCGAACGAGGGCCGATGGGAGCTTCGTCTATTCCCGGGTCGATATGCCGCTCTGGCCCGAGAGATCGGGGAACATGGGGAAGACCTCACCCCGATGGCCAAGGACCTCCGCCGGCTTCTCTCGGGTGCCATCGTCACCGGAGCGCGAGATCCGAAGAGCGAGCGCTACCTCGAGCTCGAGCTCCTCCGCGGCGGTGCGTCGCAGCTCGTCCTGGGCCTCGAGTTCTTCGGATCCGGAAACCTCGTAGTCGCCGAAGGGGGGACGATCGTCGCCGTCGCCAAACCACGCGCCTGGGCGCATCGAGTGGTGCGGATCGGTGCGGAATACCAACGGCCGCCCGAGCGCACCGACCCGTGGTCCATGGAAACAGAGCAGCTCGCGGAGGAGCTCCGGCGCTCCCATAGCGACCTCCCCAGCACACTCGCGGCTCGCCTGGCCCTCGGAGGGCCCGCCGCCGAGGAGATCCTCGCACGAGCCCACGTGACGACGGCTTCCTCTCCGGTCGAGATCGCGGGTATGCTCCGTAGCACGATCTCCCAGCTCCGATCCGAGATTGCGGACCCTCCGCGCGGCTACGTCTACGAGCGGGATCGGGAGGTCGTCGACGCGACCCCCTACCCGTCCCGACGCTGGGCCGACGATCCGAGCGTCCGGGAGACCGAGCTACCGCGGTTCAGCGATGCGGCCCTTCGCTATTTCCCCGCCCTCGTTCCCGCCGGACCGGCTCCCCCGAAGAGTCCGGAGGAGATCGAGCGAGGGAACCTCGAACGTCAGCGCGAACGCCAGATCGAGGCGGTGCGGTCGCTCGAGGAATCCGCCCGCCGGCTCGTAGCCCAGGGTCAGGCGATCCTCACGCACTTCGAGGAGGTGGAGCGCCAGCTCGCCGATATACGCTCGAGGCCCGACCCACCCGCTAGTGCCCCGATCTCCCTCGACGGTCAGATCGTCTCGGTTCTCGTGGACCAGCCTCCCCGGGCTTCCGCGCAAGCTTTGTTCGACGAGGCGAAGAGGGCTCAGGCCAAGCTCGCCGGGGCGCGTGCCGCGCTTGCGGCCTCCGAGGCACGGCTCGCCCATCCCGTCGCTCCGCCTCGTCGTGCTCGCACCTCCGTGGGGGAGGAGACCCACGGACCCGAGTTCTGGTTCGAGCGATTCCGTTGGTTCGTCTCCTCCGACCGCCTGATCGTCGTGGCGGGGCGCGATGCGGGATCGAACGATCGCGTCGTCCGACGGCATCTGCGCGACGGCGACATCTACCTCCACGCCGACCTTCACGGCGCCCCGAGCGTGGTCGTCAAGTCGCCCGGCCCGGGCCGGGGACCCATCCCGGAGAGGACGATCGACGAGGCGGGCCGCTGGGCGGTCGCCTTCTCCAAGGCCTGGAGAGCGGGTCTCGCGTCCGCGACCGCGTTCTGGGTGACGGCGGACCAGGTCTCGAAGACCCCGGCCACGGGAGAGTTCGTCGCGCGAGGATCGTGGGTGGTCACCGGGACCAAGCACTACCTGAAGGACCTCCCCCTCGAGCTCGCGCTCGGCACCCTCCGCTACGAGGGGCAGGAACGGTGGACAGTCGCTCCCGAGAGCGCGGTCCGCCTCCTCGGCACGGCCCGATTCCTGCTTACGCCGGGCGATGAGCGGGAACGGGCCGAACGGGAGGTCGAGCTATCGCGAGAGACCGGGGTATCGCGATCGCGGCTCCAGGGCCTCTTGCCTGCCGGCGGCCTCACGTTCCGTCGCGCGTAGAGCCGCTGGATCTCCGGCGCCGCGAACCGATCCCCGGGACGTTGCCAGTTCACGCCACGGGCCCGGATCCGGACGACCCGGACTTCGACCTCGTCGACCCTCAGCACGTCGCCGACCGTGAACGCGGCTTCCGGCCGTGTGGCGAGCTTGAGGGAGCGGGTGCGTCGCCCCTCGATGATCGACAAGGGCACCGTCGGTCCGCGGTCCCGCTCGACCCATAGCGTCGCGATCTCCTCGGATCGAGCTTCGGACACCCGGCGCCCGTCGTGGCGGTCGATCCCTCGCACGATCCACGGAACCTCGGAGTCCGGCACGCCCGATCCGACCTGGAGGCGGCGATGCGCGGGGAGTTCCGTCGTGACCCTACGCGAGCGCGGGCCGTCGGAGACGACCACCGGGACGACCACGGCGGCCTCGGGATTTCCGATCGAGAACGGCCGAACGGAGTGGCAGACTCGGCACCGGGCCACGCCGTGGACGCCGCTCGGAGCGCCGTGCGCGGTCTGGGGTCCCCGACTGAGATGCAGGATCCGGTGCGGCGTCGCTCTTCCACAGACGTCGCACGGCAGGGTAGCGGAGTGTAGGCCCAGGGTCGGGATCGCGGTGGCCGCGTCCTCCGCCGCGGCGTTCGGTGCGTCCGGCGGTTCATCCATGGGGCGGAGAAACCTCGCTGGAACGGACCGGGGCGCGATGGGGCTGCCCGAATTTGAATCGGGGTCCCGAGCTCCCAAAGCTCGAAGGATGGACCAGTAGAGCGGACCGAGGGAGATGCCTCGGGCCCGTAGCTACCCCACAGCCCCGCACGCGCGCTAGACCGCCTCGACCTGTTTGAGCGTTCTGCCGATGCGACAGTCGACCGGAGCGGCGTCGACGCGCTCGATGTGGTACTGCTGCTTGGGAGGGAGCGATGGTCCCGCGCACACCGACCAGTGCGGGCAGTCGAGGCGCGAACACGCGTAGCGACCGACTTCGATGCGGGCACCGACCGTAGCCGCTCGCGCGTCGACGACGAGCGTGCGAGGAACCGCTCGCACCTCGACGACGTTCGCCTCGGCCTCCTGCATCGCGCACGGGTGCGTGATCGGGCGGACCCGGACGATGGAGTAGCGTCGTCCGGGATCGAGAGTGAGACACGCCTGTCGATACGGGCAGGTTCGGCACACGGGTGCGCCGCCCTGGTAGATGAACTCGTAGCCCTCCTTCGCTTCCGGGTGGGCGATGAGCGTGATCTCGGCCATCAGTCGATGACCTCCGTGACGCGGGCGAGACGCTGCGCCGCCTCCCGTGTGAGGCCGTTCGCCCCGAGGATCGTGTAGCGCTCCGGGCGGATGGAGTGCGCCATGACTAGCGACCGGACGACCTCGTCCGCGCTCACGCCGATCTGCTCCGCATTTGTCGGGGCTCCGAGCATCCGGAGGGTGCGTTGGATGCGGCGCCAGTCGCCCCCGTGCAGGTTCATCATCATGATGGAGCCGATCCCGCATTGCTCCCCGTGGAGGCCGGGGTGCGCGGCGACCTTATCGAGGGCATGACTGAAAAGATGCTCGCTCCCCGAGCACGGGCGCGAGGAGCCGGCCACGCTCATCGCGATCCCCGCGACGAGCAGGGGGCGGATGGCGATCCATGCGGACTCCTCCAGGTTGGGCTTGATGTACGCGGCGTGATCGACGATCTCCTGAGCCGCGTACTCGGCGAGGGTGGCGGCCGTGCTGGAGTACTCCTCGTTCTTCAGCCGGACCGCGAGCTTCCAGTCGAGAAGGGCGGTCAGATTGCTCACGACGTCGGCGCATCCCGAGGCCAGCAGGCGGAACGGCGCCCGGATGATGACCTCGGTGTCCGCGAGGATGCCGAGTGGCATCGCGGCCTGGATGCTCGTCGAGGTCTTCGCCCCGTGCAGGGAAGCGCGAGGGCTGGAGATCCCGTCGTGGGCCGCGGACGTGGGGACGCTCACGAAAGGCAGTCGAAGCCGGTCGGCGATCACCTTGCCGATGTCGATCTTCGAGCCTCCGCCGACCGCGACGATGAAGCCCGGGCGGGCGGCTTCGATCTCCTTCTGAACGCGGGCGACCTCGTCTTCGGTCGCCTCGTGCGCGATCGTGGTCACGATCTCGAATCCGGATCCGCCGAGGAGGTCCGCGCACCGCTGGCCCGCGAGGGCCAGGGTGGTCGGTCCGGTGATGATGCTCCCGCGCTTCCCGAAGCCGAAATCGGTGCACATGGAACCGATCTCGTTGAGCACTCCATGTCCGGCGAGTACCACCCGCGGAAAGACCATCGAACGGGCCTTGCCGAAGTCGGCGACGAGCCCGCCGAGGCCTCCCGGATTGGTGGACGGTTGGGTCCCCATCTTGCTCGGGAGTGCCGAGGTCGCCGGCCTCATTAGGCCTCGCGCCGGCCTCGCCCGCGTGGGAGGACCCCACTCGTCAGCGGCCGGGGACGTCCCCCCACAGCACCTTGTGCTCCTGCAACATGACCCGGGCGTCGAGCCGGTCGGCGAGCACCCAGTCGGCGAGGCGCCCCGGCGGCGTCCCCCATACCGGCTGGAAGACGACCTGCGCCCGGGTCGGATGGTGGGCGAGCGCGCGGCGCGCGTAGAGATAGTCCCCGCGATCGTTGATCACGAACTTCGCGACGTCCCTTCGCCGGAGTAGCGGCAGGTTCGACCAACGGTTGTGCGCCTCCATCCGAGATCCGGGGCACTTCACGTCGACGCTCAGGATCGCGCGCGGGATCGCCAGGTAGGGGCGAACGTCGAGCGATCCCCCGGTCTCGATGACCGTGGTGATCCCCTTCGCGGAAAGCGCGCGCACCAACCGGACGCTTTCGCGCTGGAGGAGCGGCTCGCCCCCGGTCAGGCACACGTAGCCGGTCCGGTTTCGTTCGACCTCCTTGACGAGGGAGGCGACCGATCGCTCGTGGCCGGGCCCGAAGGAGTACTTCGTGTCGCACCACGTGCATCTCAGGTTGCACCGGGCCGCCCGGACGAACGTGGTGCGAACACCGGTCAGCGGTCCCTCGCCCTGAAGAGAGTGAAACGTTTCGATGATCCGCATCGGCCCGGGTCCCAGCGATGGAGCGAGGCATGAGCTCTTCGCTCGGACGCGCGGCCGCGACCGGCGAGGAAACGCCGTGGGGCGCGTGTGTCGGGTGTCGCTAAAATAGACCGCCCGGCTCGCCCGCAGTCGCGATGGAGCGGGCACGCGAACGCGAGTGGCAAGAGGTGTGGAGGGAGGCGAAGATCGCCACCGCGGTCCGCCGCGACGGTCGCTCCAAGTTCTACGCGATCGTCGCCTACCCCGGGACAAGCGGGTTCCTGCACGTAGGACACCTTCGAGGCTTGGTGTACGCCGACGCGCTCCACCGCTTCCACCGGATGCGGGGATCGCAGACGTTCTTCCCCTTCGGGGTCCATGGATCGGGCCTGCCTGCCGTCACGTTCGCCCAGCGGGTCAAGGACCGGAACCCGGCAGTGTTGCAAGCGCTCGAGAGCGAGGGAGTGGACCCCGTCGAGTGGCCGAAGCTCGAGGATCCCGAGACCGTGGTCCGCTTCCTGGGCCGCAACTACCTCGAGGTCTTTCGGAGAATGGGCTTCCTCTTCGACGAGAGCGCCTACTACACGACCATCGACCCGGACTATCGGGCGTTCATCCGCTGGCAGTTCCACCGGCTGAAGAGCTTCGGAGCCCTCGTCCAGAAGACCCACTTCGCGCCGGTCTGCCCGATCTGCGGCCCGGTCGCGGTCGACCCATCGGAGACGGACCTCTCCCGCGGCGGCTCGGCCGAAATCGTGCGCTTCACGACCCTCGCCTTTCGACTCGAGGACGGGCGGATGCTCCTAGCGGCGACGCTCCGGCCCGAGACGATCTACGGGATCACGAACCTTTGGATCCCCGAGAAGGAGGGTCTGAGCGTCTGGCACCACGAGGGCAAGACCTATCTCGTGTCCCGCGCGGGCGCCGAGCGACTCACCGAGCAGTACGGCGGTCGCGTAGGGCACGTCGTCCCCCCCGCTGAGCTGATCGGGAAGATGGTGGTAGCGCCACTGACCGGGGTGCACGTCCCGGTCCTAGCGAGCCCGCTGGTCGATCCTCAGGTCGGGACCGGCGTCGTGATGTCCGTCCCCGCCCACTCCCCCGCGGACGCGCTGGGCCTCGCCGCGCTCTCTCCGAAGTGGAAGGAGATCGTCCGTTCCCCTCCGGTCATCCTGGCCGTACCGCCGGCGCACGAGCTACCGGCATCGGACCAAACCCTGGGCGGCGGGCCCGGAACCCCCGCCGAGCGCGCGAACCGGGCGTCCGGGGCGAAGCGGCTCGCCGACACGGAGGCGCTCCAGGAGGCGACGGAGCGCCTCTACCGGCTCGAGTTCACCCGCGGGACGATGACCGTGCCCGACCTGCTCGGAGTGCCGGTCCGCGAGGCGCGCGAACGGATCACCGAGCGGCTCTACCAGGGCGGACTGGGCTTCGAGCTCCAAGAGTTCAGCGAGCCGGTCCTCTGCCGCAACGGTCATGCGGTCGTCATCCGACGGATCCCGCGCCAGTGGTTCCTACGCTACAGCGATCCCGAGTGGAAGGATCTCGGGCGACAAGCGCTGGCCCGGCTCACCATCTCCCCGGACGATTATGCCCGGGACTTCCCCCAGATCATCGACTGGATCGACGATCGCCCATGCACCCGTCGGGGGCGGTGGCTGGGAACGCCATTCCCATTCGATCCCGAGTGGGTCATCGAACCGATCGCGGACTCGACGTTCTATCCGGCGTACTACATCGTCCGACGGACGGTGGCGAGCCGGGGCCTGACCCCCGAACAGCTGACCGAGGCGTTCTTCGACTTCGTCTTCCTGGGCGAAGGGCACGGCGAGCCGACCGTAGATATCGAGATCCAGAAAGAGGCGCGCGCGGAGTTCCTGTATTGGTACCCGCTCGACCTCAACATCGCCGGGAAGGAACACAAGCGCGTTCATCTTCCGCCGTTCGTTCTGACGCACGCTCGCCTGCTACCCCCCGAGCTGTGGCCCCGCGGGATCTTCGTGCACGGATGGATCACGACCGAATCCGGCGAGAAGGTCTCCAAGAAGGACATCCGGGGGAAGGGCGGCCCGATCCCGCCCATCCGAGAGGCGCTCGAACGCTGGGGCGCCGACGCGCTCCGGCTCACGTACGCGACCGCCGCCCTCCCGGCGTTCGATCTCGAGTGGGACCCGGCGCTCGCGGACGCGGCCCAGGATCGCCTGGCTGACGTAGAGCGCCTGGTCATCGGGACCCCCGGTGACTCGCCGGGGACCCCGGAGCTGGATGCCTGGCTGGACAGCGAGATGCACGACATCGTCCGGCGCGCGGTCGAAGGGTTCTCGGAGGCGCGACTGCGGGACGCGGCCGAGGCAATCTACGTCTCGGTTCCGACCGTCCTGCGCCGCTACTACGCCCGGGGAGGGGTCCCGGGGGCCGCGACCGATCGACTGGGCCGCGCGTGGATCCGGCTGTTGTCCCCGATCACCCCTCACCTCGCCGAAGAGTTGGCCCAGGGTCGCGTGAACGGCCTCGTCGCGGTGGCACCGTTCCCGACACCCGAGGAGTTCCCGCGGGCCGAGGCCGCGCAAGAGTCCGAACGCTTTCTCGCAACGGTCGAGGAGGACCTTCGTCACGTGCTGCGTCCGGTGATGGAGAGAAAGGAGCCGGTGCCCGAGGATGCGCTGTTCTTCGTCGCGGCCCCGTGGAAGCGCGAGGTCGAGACGTGGATGCGCGAGACCCTCGACCGCGGAGAGACCCCGCGGGTCGCGGAAATCATGGAGCGGGCCCTCGCCCACCCGGAGGTCTCCTCCCACCGGACCGAGATCCCGAAGTACGTCCAGCGCGTCGCGCCCCTCCTGCGGTCCGAGCCTCCCCTATCTCCCGTGCGGATCGACGAGGTCGGGATCCTCCGGGCCGCCGAGGCCTACCTGGTCCGGAGGTTCGGGTTCGCCGAAGTGCGGGTGCTCCCGGAGCACGAGGCGGGCGAGGCAGACCCGATGAATCGTCGCGAGCGCGCGAGGCCCGGCCGCCCCGCGTTCTATCTGGCTCCGCGGGGCGCGCGGTAGCGGCGTCCGCGCGCGCGGCCCTGGGGGAAGTTGAGGTACATCCTCGACGGCTGCGGGTGCGCGGAGACCTTGCGGTACTTCGCCGAGCGCTTGGTCGCGTAGCTGTTCCGCACCGGGCCGGAGATCTCGAAGTAGATCAGCTGGCCGACGGGCATCCCGGCGTAGACGCGGACCGGGAGCTTGACGCTCATCTCGAGCGTCCAGTAGTTCGAGAATCCCTCGTCGCCCTTGCCGGCGGTCGCGTGAATGTCGATCCCGAGCCGGCCGAGGCTCGACTTGCCCTCGAGGAACGGGACGAACCCATGGGTCTCCGTGTACTCTTCGGTCACGGCCAGGTAGAGCTGGCCGGGGACGAGCACATACCCCGAGCTCGGGATGCGGAACTCCTTCACCGGGTTCAGGACCCGCGCGTCCAGCGCCGGGTCCCGATAGACCGCGAGGTACGGGCCCAGGTGGACGTCGTAGGAGTTCGTGCCGAGCGACGAGGGGCGATAGGGACGGATGACGATGCGCCCCTTGCGGATCTCGTCCCGGATCTTCGTGTCGGAGAGGATCATGCCGGGTCGGGCGGCGGAGCCGGGGGCGTTATTTAACGGAGGGGCGGCCCGCGGCGGAAGGGGCGGGTCCGAGGTCGCGTTCGAAGGCGATGCTCGCGTATCCCACCACCTCGCGCATCGGCGCCGCCTCCCCCGAATGGCCGTAGCGCAGAAGCCGCGCCGTCAACGGCTCGTCCGCCAGGGCCTCGAGCAGGACGGTGACCGGGGCGATCCCGCACATCGAGAGCTCGCGGTCGCGCACGAGGCGATACAGCCCCGGGCCGTCCCGCGCCAAAATCCGGGCGAGCATCTCCTCGTCCAGCGCGCGGGCGACCTCGGCCGGCCGATAGTGCGTGAAGTCGCTCGACGCGAGCACGACGACGTCGCCTCCGCGCACCGCGTTCTGCACGATCCGCGCGACCCGTCGCAAGGCATCGAGCTCGGCGTAGTGGATCTGGAGGGGGACGAACGGCACGCCGGGAACGACCCGCTCGAGGAACGGGAGCTGCACCTCGATCGAGTGCTCCAGTGCGTGCGCGGCCTCGTCGATCGTCACCGGGGGCACGGTGAGGGCGCGGGCGAGGTCCGACGCGATCGGGACATCGCCGAGCGGCGTGTGCCATGGCCGAAGGGAGAGCGCGGCCAGGGGGCCGATCCCATGGTGATCGACGCCGAGGATGAGCACCGCTTCCGGCACGGGATCGGCGGCGAGCTCGGCGTAGGCGTGCGCCGCTATCGGTCCGCTGAACGGAAGGCCGGCGTGGGGCACGACCGCGGCGCGCATCCGCCGGCCCTGCCGAGCCTTCGGGGCGTTCCGCAGCGGGCCGGGCCCCCGAGGGTCAGCGAAGCACGCATCGACCTGCCGACGAAGGGCGGAGAGGTCCCCTTCGTAGAACTGACCGGCGACCGCCGGGTGCCGGGGGACGGACGCCATGGACTACGGAGCGCTCAGCGCCGCGACCAGCGCGCGAGCCTCGGCCTCGGGCAGCCGATCCCTCGGGCGCGAGTGGAACGGGTTTCCCTCCCCGTAGCGAGGGATGACGTGGAAGTGTAGGTGGAACACGATCTGGCCCGCCTTCGCCCCCTGGTTGAGGGCGATGTTGTAGTCGGAGCTCAGTCGCTCGGCACGGCGGCAGACCTTCGCGAGCGCTCGGAGGTACGCCGCGTGCTCGCTCTCGGGCAGGTCGGTCAGGCGCGGTACGTGGTGTTTGGGGATGACGAGAAGGTGACCCCGAGTGAACGGGAAGATATCGAGGAACGCGAGGGCCTCCTCGTCCTCGTAGACGATGTAGGCGGGCGCCGTGCGCGCGACGATCTGGCAGAAGACGCAGTTCGGGTCTGCCGCTTCCACCGCATCGACCATCGGGCCGCCGAGACGCTCCGAGGATTAATGGTCGACGCGACGGACGTCCGGGCGCTCATGCGGGAGGCGCCGGTGGTTCTTCGGGGGCGGGCGGACTCTCGCCCGGCGCGGCCTCACTCGAAGGGCTCGAGGGCGCTACCGCCGCGGTGGGGGTCTCGGGGCCCGGCGGAGTCGACGCGATGCCGAGCTTCGACTCGAGGAACTTTCGGATCTCCTGTGGCTTGGTCGAGCCGATGCCGAAGTACTCGGCGAACCTCCGGCTCGTCGCCAGCTCGAGGGTCGAGCCTTTGGGTTCGGTGTGGATGAGTCCCATCCCGCGCAGGCGCTGGACCTCTTCGTAGGCCGAGTCACCGGTCATCCGGACGAGGTGGCTCTGCAGGATCGGCTGGTGGTAGGCGATCAGCGTGAGGGTCTTGAGGGTCCGGGGCGCCATCTCGACCGGCGTCACGGCTTGGACGACCGGGACGTATTCCTCGCAAAGCTGGAGGGCGTAGCGATCTCCGACGCGTCGGACTTCGAGCGCGGACTGGCGGTGCTCGTACGCCCCGACCAGGGTCCGCACGGCGTGCTGGACCACCCGATGGTCGCCCGCCCCGATTGCTTCCGTGAGCTCGCTCACGCTGAGCGGCCTTCCGCTCGCGAACAGGACGGCCTCGACCTGGAGGACCACGCGGTCGACCTTGCTCGGCATCTAGGACGCCTCCTCTTCGATCACCGGGTGCCGCTCGTCGACCTTTCGAATGAGGAGGATCGGCGTCTCGAGGAGCCGTTCCTGTTCGAAGTGGATCGACTGCTCGCGCGCGAGGTAGAGAGAGGCGAGGAACAGCGCGACCAACCGGCTCCGCCCGCTCGACTCCTTCCAGATGTCGAGGAAGGGAAACGGCTCGTCCTTGGGATGGCGGAGCACTCCGGCCCAGACCGCTTCCACATCCTGCTCGGGGATGTCGCCGTGGACCAGGACCTCGGGGGGAGCGCGCTGCTCCTCCCGGAGCCGCTCGCGGAGCTCCTGGATGCGGGCCGAGGCGCGGGCCTCCGTCTCCGCCTCGTCGAACGCGCGGACGAGCTCGAGCAGGCTGACCGGCCGCGTCTCGGGATGGCGGACCATCTCGAGCAGCGGAGAGGAGGTGGCATCGTCCAGGATCGTGGAGGTGACGTCGACCGACTCCGGAGTGTCGAGCATGTCGAGGTAGGTCTCCGAGGACGGATCGAGTGCGGGGGCGTCCAGGCCCGCGAGGTCCCCCTCGGGCGGCAGCTCGCGGTGGTGGAGGACTTCCTCCGACTGGAGATAGAGGATGTTCCAGGCCATCGAAAGCAAGCGTCCCGCGACGGGGAAGTCGAGGGACGCCTCCTCGTGCACCCGCTCGACGTACGTCTGGGTGAACTTGACGAGGTCGATCTCCCACGGATCGAACGACTCGGCGAGCACGAGCTCGAAGAGCATCGCCGTCGCCTTCTGGAACGGGTCCGTGATCACGACGTGGACCCCTTCCTCCAGGTTCTGAACGAGGCTCAGGTACCGGTCGAGCAACGAGTTCGACGCTTCCTCCTCCCCGATCAAGGAGCGGTGGAAGACGAGGTAGTTGAGTACCTTTTCCGCCGCCTCCCGTGGAACGGCCGACGTGCTCCCGGGCGGGGTCGGGGTCCCTCCGAGGCTGCGCGCCTCGGTCTCGGAGATCGTCATCGCGCCCCCGGGACCGACACGGTCGGCCCGGTCGGAACGTTCGGGGACGTTGGAGCGGGTCCGGCGCGGCCGCGGGTCGGCTCGGAGCCCTTCTCGTCGACGTCGCGGATGTCGTCCAGGCGCAGCCCCACGACGCGCGAGCAGCCGTCGCCCCGCATCGTCACGCCGTAGAGACGGTGGGCGAACTTCAGGGTCACCTTACGCAAGGAGATCACGACGAACTGCGCCCGCTCGGCATTCCGAGCGAGCATCCGTCCGACGTACTCGGCGTTGAGACCGTCCAGGCTCTGGTCGACCTCGTCGAACACGTAGAGCGGACTGGGATCGTAGCGCTGCAGGGCGAGGATGAAGGCAAGGCTGGCGAGCGATTTCTCTCCGCCCGAGAGCGCCTCGAGCCGGTGGACCGTCTTACCGACGGGCTGCGCATGGATGAGCAGGCCTCCGGCCAAGGGGTCCTTCTCGTTCTCGAGCGCCAAGCTCCCCAGGCCCCCGCCCGAGAGCTCGCGGTAGACCTCGGAATAATAGTCGTTGACCTGGCCGACGACCGCGGAAACCTTCGCGCGCTTCTTCTCCTCGATCTCGGTCACGAGCTTCACGAGCTCGGTCTTCTCGGTCGTGAGCCGGGCGACCTCGCTCTCGAACTCGTCGACCCGCGCCTTTTCCTGGTCGAACTCCTCGAGGGCCCTCAGGTTGACGGAGCCCATGGCGGTCAGCTGTGCCTCGAGCGTGGCGATCGTGCGCTTCAACTCGTCCACCGGGATCGGCTTCTCGTCCGGTTCTGGCTCGGGGAACTCGCGCAGCGCCTCGGTGATTTCGGCCAGCCGCTGCTCGGCGACTTGCACGCGCGTCTCTTCCTGCCCGAGCATCGAACGTCGGGTCTCGAGCTGGCTCGAGACCGCGGCGAGCTTCTCGATGAGGGTGACCAGACGCCCGTCCAGGGCGTGCTTCGAATCCTGTAGCTCCCGCGCCGCAGAGCCTTGCTGCTCTTCCACCTGCTTGAGGGCCTCGACCGCCGCCTTTGCCTGGGCGACCGTCTTGCGAGCGCGTTCGATCTCCTTCGTGCGCGCGGCGATGTCCTTCTGGCCGGTCGCGAGGCGCGACCGTTCCTCGGCCAGCCGCTGGCGGAGCGCGGCGATGGAGGTGCGGATCGACTCGAGCTCTCCGCTGAGGCGCACGCGGCTGTCGGTCGACGCTTGGACGACCTCCTGCAGCTCGCGGATGCGCTGGGAGGCTTGGCTCGGAAGGTGGCTCAAGAACTCTTCGCGGGACGCCGCGACCTGCGCCGTGAGAGCTTCGAGCTCCTGGTTGAGCGATGCCACGAGCGACTCGGCCTCCGCGAGCGACCTCGAGGATGCCGAGTGGTCGTCCGCCGCCGCACGGATACGCTGGGTCGCTTCGTTGAGACGCTGGTGCGCTTGGGCGAGCTCCCGATCCAGGACCTGACGGTTCGACGCGTGGGCGCTCGCCTCGATCGAACGCGTGGATAGCTCGGTCGAGATCTCCCGGACCCGCTCCACCACCTTGGCGAGCTCGGCCCGCGCGGCGTTCTCGGCCGCGCTCTTGGTCGTTACCTCCTCGCCGAGGCGCTTCAGTTCCGCCGCGGTCTCGTGCGAGCGACCGGACTTCGATCTATCGAACGACCCGCCGGTCATCGCACCGGTCGCCTCGATGAGGTCGCCGGCCATGGTCACGAGCCGGACCCCCCCCATTTGGGCTCGCGCGTGCGGGAGATCGTCGAAGACGACGGTCTCTCCGAAGACGTACCAGAACGCCGGGCGGAGCTCCTCGTCAAATTTCACGAGGTCGAGCGCGAATCCGACCGATCCGGGGGCCTGAGCGGAGATCAGGGACTTGCCCTTCGGACGGTTAGGAAGGATCCTGTTGAGCGGCAGAAAGGTCGCCCGCCCTCGGTTCTCCGATCGCAGGAGCTTGATGCAATCCTCGGCGATCTGGTCGTTCTCGACCACGATCGCTTGGAGGCGGGCGCCGGCGGCCACCTCGAGCGCGGTCTGATACTTCGGATCGTAATGCGCGAGCTCCTCGACGGTCCCGCGAATCCCCGATATCTTGCCGAGATTGCGCTGAGAGACGATGTAATCGACGGCGGTGTACGCCCCCGCCCGGCCCGATTCGGCCCGGACCTTTAGCCGGGCGTCGAGCGCCATGTACTGGCGATTCGCTTCGAGGAGCTCCCGGCCGAGGCGGTCGGACTCGGCCGTGAGCATCTTCTCCTTGTTCTTGAGCTGGAACAGCTCCTTTTGTAGGTCGCCGGTCGACGCACCCTTGCCGGTTCCGGACCCGGCCTCGCGCACGCGAAGCTCGAGATCCTTCACTTCCACGCTGCGCGCCCGTTGATCGTCCTCGGCCTGAGCGCGCGCTCGCTCGGCGGCCTCCACCGCGGCCTTCGCGGCCTCGCGCTTCTCGATCGCCGCCTTCCAAGCCGTCTGCTTGTCCGTCTGCTGCCGTTCTAGCTCGAGCTGGCGCTTGCGGGCGCCCGCGAGCTTCTTCTGAGAGTGATCGGAGCCCCCGGTCAGTTCGGAGAGCGTCCTCGTGGCCTCCTCGCCTTGGGCGGTCGCCGCGGTGAGCGCCTCGGCTCGCTGGGTCTCGTCGGCCAAGTACCGCGCGAGCTCCTTGTCGTCCGCGGCGATCTGGCGAGTCAGCTCTTCCACCGTCGTTCGGAGGTCCTGGAGGGACTCCTCCGCGTGTTCGAGGCCGGATTGGAGCCGGGCGTGGGCGAGGGTCTTCTCGTCCAACTCCGCGCGGAACTTCTTCGCTTCCTCTCCTCCGGCTTTCGCGATCTCCTGGTTGAGCTGCTCGATCTGCGCCGAGAGGGAGTCCTTCTCCCCCGTGAGTCGCTGGTGCTCTTGGGACAACCGCTCGATCTCCGCGCGCGAGCTTTCTACCTGGGCACGGCACGTCTCGGCCTCCTTGTTGGCCATCAGGTGGTCGGCCCGGGCAAGACGCGCTTCGTTGCGCCGCTTTTCCTCCTGGACCTGCCGGTACTGGAGCGCCTGAGAGCGCTGCTCCTCCAGGGAAGAAAGATGGCTCTTCACCTCAGTCAGAATCGTACGGATCCGGTCCAAGTTCGCATCGAGGTCGGTGCGCTTCGTCTCCGCCCGTGCGAGCTCTTCGTCGAACTGAGAGATACCGGCGAGGTGCTCGAGAAGCGCCCGGCGAGGGACGGGGCCCATGCCGACGATCCGGTTCACGTCCCCCTGCTGGACCATGTTGTAGCCATCGCCGGACAGACGCGCGTGCGATAGGATCGAGTCGATCTCCCCTTGGGTCGTGCGCTTTCCATTGACGTAGAAGTAGGAGTAGTAGCCGTCCGGGTCGCTCGGTGCGAGCTTGACGTACCGGGTGATCTCGACCTCCGGGGAATCGACGGGCAGCATCTTGTCCGCATTGTCGAACACGAGGCTGACTTCGCACTCGGTGGCCGGCTTCTTCGAGGAACCGCCGTTGAAGAATAGGTGCGTTAGGCGTTCGGCCCGCAGCGCCTTCGAGCTCGTCGGCCCCAGCACGAACAAGATCGCGTCCGAGATGTTCGACTTGCCCATCCCGTTCGGCCCGGCGACGCCCGTGAGCCCTGGCTCGAACGGGATCTCGGTCGCACCGGCGAACGACTTGAAGTTCCGCAGTTTGAGACGCTTTAGGTGCATCCTTCGTTCTCCCTGTGTGAGCGCACGGTTCTCGCGTCCGCCGAACCCGGTTGCCTGTTTGTCAGACAATTGTCGGCGGGAGTTCATCAGCCCTGTCCGCCATATTTAACCGTATGGTCCGAGCGGAAGGGAGCTCGGTGGTACCGGCGGTAGAGCCGCGGAAAACCCGATCGGGCGCGCGTCCCTCGAGCCCCTCGGCTTCTTGTGCTGCGCGGCAGTAAGGCGCCCGGGTTGAATGAGCGGTCCTGCGGCTTCCACCGCCGCCCCGGGTGCGCCGGCCGAGAGCGTGTGGGCGACCTACGGAGCATGGCTCTGGCTCATCGGGATCGTTCAATTCGCGGTCGCGCTCTTCGTGGTCCAAGCGGCGTACGGATGCGCCAACCACGGGGGTTGTTACAATCTATTCACCGATCCGATCAGCAATCTGGGGAGCGGTGGTTTTCTGGGTAACCCCCCGACCTTTTCCTACCAAGGGGTGGCGTATCCTTGGCCCTTCTCCTACCTGTGGCCGGTCTTCAACTACTCGATCTTCGCCCTCGGAACATTCCTCTTCGCCGGCACACTGCTCATGTTCCGGGCCTTCCCTCGCTCGAGGCTAGCCGAGGTGGGGCTTGGGCTCCTCGCCCTCTCGGGGCTCAGCGCGGCCGGGGTGGGAGTAGTGCCGGAGGACACCCTCCTCGCGGTACACTCTGCCTTCGCCTTGATCACCTTCCTAGGGGCCGGCCTCGCTACGCTTCTCATCGGAATCTCGTGGGTGGGTCATCGGTCCTGGAGTCGGGCCTGGTCGACCTATACCATCGCGTCGGGCCTGTTTTCGCTCGCCTGGATGATCGCGCTCGTCCTTCCCTCGTTCGGGGTCCTCGCCGCGTGGCCGGTCTTCGGCAGCGGCTTCGGCTACGGCGGCGTGGAGCGGATGATCGTCGTCGCCCCGCTCGTGTGGGTGGCCGCCGTCGCGATCCGGGTACTGCGCCGTCCTCGAGAACACGGCCCGACCCCATCGGAGGTCCGTCACCCGCTATCGTCGAGCTCGTGGGAGATCTACGGCGCCCTCACGTGGCTGCTCGGGCTCGTTTCCTTCGTCGGGGTAATGATCGCGGCCCAGCTCGCCTATCCGTGCTCGAACTTCGGAGGCTGCTACAATCTCCTAACGAACCCGATCAGCGCCCTCGGCAGCGCCGGATACGCCACCGGTAACCCGCCCTACGACAGTTACCTCTCCGTTCACTTTCCCTGGCCGGTTTCCCCGTGGTGGCCCGCGTTCAATTATGCGATCGTCCTCTTCGGAGTCGCGCTCATCGCGGGCTCCTTCTTCGTCCGCCGAGCATTCCCTCCGAACGGATGGGCCACCGGGGCATTCGTTCTTCTCGCCATCGGCGGAATGGGGGCAGCCGGGGTCGGGGTCGCGCCGGAAGACACGCTGCTGGAACTCCACATCGCCTTCGCCGCGATCGCGTTCCTGCTCGCGGCCCTGGCCGTGATTGGATTCGGAGCGGCGCTCGCGGCGGACCGATCGCCGTGGGGGAAGGGTTGGACGATCTACACGTTCGTCTCAGGGTTCTTCGCGCTCGCCTGGGTGGTCCTGATCGCGCGGCCCGAGATCGTAGGTGTGGCCCAGTGGGTCAACTACGGGAGTGGATTCGGGTTCGGTGGGCTCGAGCGCCTCATCGTCGTCGCCCCCTTCCTCTGGATCGCGCTCGTCTCCCTTCGCGTGCTTCGTTACCCGCGCCGCGGCTCCGCGCCCGTCGGCCGGCGAGTCCCCGCGGGAAGCGTGGGGGGCCGTGATCGTCCCCGCACCGGGCGCCCGAGGATTTCAACGCGGCGACCGGGGACGGCGAAAGCCTATAAGGTGGGTCGGGCCTCCAACCGGTCGAATGTCTCCGACTTCCACCGAGGGGTAACCCCCGTACAGCGTTCGCTCAACCCCCTTCTCCAAAGGACTTCATGGACGTCGAAGAGGCGATTCGCTCCCTGAGGAGCACCTATCAGTTCCAGCCCCGCCCGCTCCCCCCCGAGACCCTCAAGAACGTCTTGGCAGCGGCTCGACTGAGCCCCTCGCAACGGAACCTCCAACCGTGGAGGTTCGTCGTGGTGCGCGACGACGAACGAAAGCGCCTTCTGACGCAGGCGATTTCGCGGCGCAAGATCGTCGGAGATGCTCCGGTGATCATCGTCGCCTTCGCCGTCGAGGAAGACATCCCCATCACCATCGGAGGCTACATTTCGGCCTACCCGCTCGATGTCGCCGTCGCGATCCATTCCCTCCAACTCGCGGCGGAAGCCGAGGGCCTCGGAACGAACTGGATGGTGGATTTCAACGAGGAGAAGGTCCGATCCGTGCTGGGGGTCCCCGAGGGCGTCCATCCGATCGCGGTACTCCCGATGGGATACCCTGCCGAGCCGAACGGGCATAGTTCGGGCGAGGCGGACGGGGGCCGGAAGAGCCCGGACGAGATCATCGCCTACGATTCCTATCCCTGGTGAGCGGCGTGATCCGGCTCACGTTCGTCAGCACGAACCCGGGCAAGGCACGCGAAGTCCGGGAGATCCTGGCGCCCTACGGCATCCGGGTCCACTGGCGGCGCCGGCGCCTCCCTGAGCCTCAAGCGGACGATCTCTCGACCGTGGTGCGCTCGAAGCTCGCCGCGGTAAAGGACATTCCCGGGAACGTCCTGGTCGAGGATTCGGGGCTCTTCATCGACTCCCTCGCCGGATTCCCGGGCGTGTACAGCGCCCACTTCCTGTCGGCCTGGGGATTCGGTCCGATGCTCGAGCTCCTACGTCGTCGCGCGCGGGACGCCGAGTTCCGCGCGGCGGCCGGACTCCGCGTCGGATCTCGCACGAGGATCTTCACCGGCACGGTCCGGGGAACCATTGCCCCTCGGGCCCGGGGCACGGCCGGGTTCGGGTACGACCCCATCTTCGTCCCGCACGGCTGGACGAAGACGTTCGCCCAGGTCCCCCCGGCAGCGAAGAACCGGCTCTCGCACCGCTCGCGCGCGGTCCGCAAGGTCGGGGAGTACCTCGCCCGTCGCACGACCACCTCGTAGAGGGAGCGCCGCCGATGACGCGGATCTTCTTCGTCGCGGACCTTCACGGATCGGCCGTGTGCTTCCGGAAGTTCGTCAATGCGGCCCGCGTCTACCGCGCCGACATCCTGCTCGTCGGCGGGGACGTCGCCGCGAAGACGATGACTCCTGTGTTCTCCGAAGGGACCGAGTGGACGGTGACGGGGGACGGGGAGACGCGCACCGCGCGGAACCCCGAAGAGCTCGCCCGCCTCGAAGCCTCCCTGCGCGATTTGGCGACCCTGCCGCTGCGGACGACCCGGGCCGAGTGGGAGGACCTCCTCGCGGACCGGGACCGGGCGGATCGCGCCTTCGAGGCACTCGCGCTGGACGACCTTCGGCGGTGGCTCGCGTGGGCCCGGGAACGCCTCGCCGACCTGCCGACCCGCCTGCTCATCGGCCTCGGCAACGACGATCTAACCTCGATGGAGTCCGTGATCGCGAACGACGATCGCGCGGAGCTCACGGACCAGGAGATCCTCGCGATCGATGGCCACCACGAGATGCTGACGATCCCCTACAGCAACCCCACGCCGTGGAAGACCCACCGAGAGTTGTCCGAAGAACAGATCGCGCGCCGCATCGACGATCTCGCGGGCCGCCTGCGCGAACCGGCCCGCGCGGTCTTCAACATCCACGTCCCGCCGTTCGGGACCCCGCTCGACTTGGCGCCGAAACTGCTGCCCGACCTGACCAAAGCGATGTCCCCGGGCGGAGAGACCGAGATGGTCCACGTGGGGAGCACCGCGGTCCGTGCGGCGCTGGAGCGCTACCACCCGCTCCTGGCCCTGCACGGGCACATCCACGAGTCCCGCGGGACCACGACGTTCGGACGGACGCTCTCGGTCAATTGCGGTAGCGCGTACAACGAAGGCGCGCTGCTCGGCGCCCTCGTCGACCTCGACCCGGACAAGGTCCGCTCGGCCGTGCTCACCTCGGGATAGGCTCAGGAGATCTGACCGGCCCGGTCGATCGACTGCGGCGAGTCGACCTCCGTCCACCATGGCCCGCCGAAGAGGCGACGTCGGTGCGGCGGTTCGTGCCGAGCGAGAGCCTCCTGGACCTTCCGGATCTTCTCGACGCAATCGAGACGGGCGTCGACCGGCATCCCCGCGAGGACCGGGGAGCGGCCGGTCATCGCCAGTGTGAGAGAGGCGGTCTTCCACAGTCCCCAATCCTTGCCGGTGAGCTCGACAAGCCGGTCCGGGTCGATCGACTCGGGAGCGCCGTCCAGCGGGTGGTCGCGGAGGAGCGCGAGGATGTCCTGCACGTCCTTGGCCTCCGGTCCGATCGCCACGCTGGACCGACCGATCGGCTCGAGCACGCGCTCCGGCACCAATGCGGAATCGGTGAGAGGGATCCGCTGGATGAACTGGAGCTTGGTGAGGAGAAGGATCGCCGGCGACACCGTCCATCCGGATTGGAACGCACGGTTGAGATCGCGGCGCAGGTCGATGTGGTGGCAGAATCGGAACTCGTCCGCGATCAGGTCGAGGGTCCCGAGCTCGATCTGGTTCCCCTCCACCTGGAGCAACGAGTGATAGCGCAGGCGCAGCCCTTCCCCGTAGGAGTTGAACACGTGGTCGGCGGGGGTCTCGAAGAATTGAAGGGCGCTTCCTTCGCGAGCCGCGAGGCCCTCCAAGAAGAGCCGGAGCCGCGGCATCTCGTCGAACGGCACCGCGAGATCGATATCGTGGAGCGAACGGCGAAGGCCGCTCGCGGGATCGTTACTGGACGGACAGCGCAGGCGGCACGCCGTCCCCCCGAAGAGGGCCACGCGAAGGGCGGGCCGCTCCCGTTGGATCGCCTCCAATAGGGAAACCGCCTTTCCCACTTGAGGGTCCGACAGATCGACGAAGTCGGGGACGCCGACCCGCCGACGCGCTTCTTCGCGGGGTACCTTCTGCTCGAGCGGAAGCTCGACCGAGATGTGTCGGCCGCGCTTCGGGTCGATGACGAGATCGACGCGCTCGCTCACGCCGGAGGTCAGCGTTTCGCCCTCAAAAGCGCGTTCACGCGCTCAATCGGGCGGAAGTTCCTTCGCGATCAGATCGACCGGTACGCCCCGGTGCTTCTGGAGGGCATAGGCGATCCAATAGACCACGAGGCCGATGACGAACACGACCGGCAGAAAGATCAGGTAATCGTAGTTGTAGGCGCCCGAGGGCTCCACGTACTGCGCCGTCGACGCGGCGTAGCTAACGAACCAAGCGGCCCCCGCGCAGGCGAAGCCCACGATGGACAGGATCGGAACCTTCCCCACGCGGGCCCGAACGATCGCCGGCGCCTGGCCGTAGAGCCGGGGGCGCAGGAACGGGAACAGTGCCGCGCCGAGGCAGACGATGCCCACCGCGAACCAAAACCCGAAGTTCGAATACGAGAGATAGGAGAAGAAGGTGGTGTACACACCAATGTAGAGTACGATCGCGGAAGCGACGGCGAGCGTCGCGACCGCGACGTACGGAACCCCTCGGCGGCTGACGCGGGCGAAGAACGAGGGGAGGATTCGGTCGAACGACCAGGCGAAGAGGTTTCGGGTCGGCAGGATGAAGTAGATCAGCGAGAAGCCGAAAAAGGTCAGCAGGATCCCCAGGGCGAGGAACGCGGCCAGATACGGGTTGCCCGCGAGATAGGCCGCGAGGTAGAGCGGCGACGGGAACCCCGCGGTCGAGACGGTGCCCGAGAGATATCCCTGGCTCAATCCGATCAGGAAGGTACGGCCGAACAGGTTGTAGGTCTCGGCGTAGAGGCCGGCGATCAGGGCCGCGAATATCAGCGGCGCCCCGAAAATCGCGAGTCCCTGGGTGCGCGTAGGGTTTCCCCGTATCTCTCCCGCGAAATAGGAACTGTTGGCATAACCGATGAAGCTCAGCATCGTATAGACGACCCCGAGGAACGTCCCCGCGAACGTGATCGATGAGGTAGAAGCCGCGCTGGCCACGATTTTGGCGTACGTCTGGGAGGCGGGGTTGTGCGCGTTCCAGGCACTCTCGAACTGAGCGGAGGTGTGCGTCAGCATGACCCCCATCATCACGACATAGATCACGGCGGTCACTACGAAGATGCCGACCGTGGTCCGGAAAATCCACTTCGTCGGCAGGAAACTGATCAGCACCACCGCGGCGAGGAACGCCCCGCCGACCGCGATCTGGGCACCGGTCGAAGTGCTCAACGTAGCGGCCCAGGAGAGCGCGGTCGCCGAGGCCGGTCCTCCCGCGACCGCGTAGCTCGCGAATAGGATCGGAAATCCATAGACGGCGCAGTAGTAGGCGAAATACCCGGCCCAACTGACGAAAACGACGGTAAAGACGAGGTTCACCGCGAGTCCGATGCTCGGGTGGAAGATGCGACCCATGAACACGTAGTCGCCACCCGAGCGCGGCATCGCGCTCGACAGCATCCAATAGACGTAGCCGATCCCGACGTTGATCAGAACCCCGATGCCGACGGTCGTGACGAGGTTCGCGTTCGGATATCCTGCCGAGGCGAAGACGATCCAGAAGTAGTTGACGACGATCCCCATCGCGACGAGGTTCGCGAAGAGCGCCGTTCGGGGTCCCACCGACCGGACGAGACCGGAGGACTGGCGTACGTAGACGTCCTTGCGCTCAGAAACTTCCTTGGGGACGTAGACGTTCCGCGTGACTCCTTCCGCTCCAATCGCCGGTGTGGGATTCGCGTCGACCACGGCCTTCCCGGGTAGCGTCCCCCTCCCAGGGGATGCTTCGCCTTAGCACGCGAATTGCTTTCGCCTATAAAGATGAAGCGAAGAGCGAAATCCGCTTATGGACCCGCACGGATGGTGTCCTCCGCGCAAAGACTCGCGCGCGCGAGGGCGTTGCCAAGGAAAATGCCGCTGTGGAATGATCGACCGGAAGCGTGGCACGAGGTGATGCCGGGCGTGCGTCGGCGCATACTGACGGCGGGCGGCGGGGTCATGATGGTCCTCTACCGGATCGCACCCAACACGACCTTCCCGCGCCACCATCACCCTCACGCGCAATCCGGCACCGTCCTCTCGGGGGGAGGTCGATTCCGCGTCGGCGACGCGGTCTGGGAGATACGCGCGGGATCGTCCTACTTCGTGCCCAGCGAAGTGCCGCACGAGCTCGTGACCGGGCCGCACGACGATACCGTGGTGCTCGACGTGTTCTCCCCGGAGCGGGAGGATTTCCGCGATGAGGTCCTGGCTCCGGACGGGCCGTAGCGAGCGTCAACCCACCGAGTGCAGCAGAGCCCCGTCGACCGCGAGCATCGTTCCGCTCACGTAGCTCGACAGATCGCTCCCGAGGAAGATCGCCGCTCGGGCGATCTCTTCGACGGTACCCATTCGCCCCAGCGGGATCGCCCGCGTGATTTCGGCCCGCGCCTCATCGGGAGTGATCCCTCGCCGACGCACGGCATCTTTGAGCATGTCGTCCACTCGCCCCGTGTTTATCCAGCCGGGCAGGATCCCGTTCACCCGGATGCCGCGAGGACCGACCTCGCGCGCCAAGGTCCGGACGAGACCGGCGACCGCGATCCGGCAGACGCTCGAAGTGGCGATCGTGGGGATCGGTTCGCGAACCGATACGGACGTGAGGAAGACCATCCGACCCGGGGTTCCGTTCTGGAGCATCTCGTCGGCCACGCGCCGGGCGAGATACGCGGGGCTGACCACCAGCAGTCGAGCCGCGGACTCCCACTCCGCGTAGCCCTGTTCCAAGTAGACTCCCGGCTTCGGAGATCCCGTGACGTAGACCAGCGTGTCGAGCCCCCCGAGGCGGCGTATCGTCTCATCGACCAGCCGATCGAGGTCCTCGCGGCGCGAGAGGTCCGCGACGATGCCGTGCACTTCGCCGCGCGAGCGAAGGCGTTCCACGGCGTTCTCGAGCCGGGTCGCGTCCGACGAGTTCATCACCACTCGAGCGCCCTCGTCCACGAACCCCCCGGCGATGCCGAAGCCGATCCCTTGGCTCGACGCGGTGACGAGCACCCGGGCGCCGCGGAGTCCGGTCTCCATCTCGGCGCCCCCTACTCGACCGCGAGCACCCGGGCCATGGCTCCGCTCGCGCCCGCGATCTTCAACGGGCCGACGAAGGCCGTGTAGCGCTGTCCCTCCTTCAGCTCCGAGAGATGCGCCATCGCCTCAATGATGTAGACTCCCTGGCCGAGGAGGATTTTGTGCGCCTCGAACTTCGAGTTAGAGTAAGGGTCGATCCCAAGAGCGTCGGTCCCGACGGCGTGGATCCCGCGCGCCGCCAACCACTTCGCTCCGTCCGGGTCGATTCCTGGGAACTCGTAGAGGTACTTGCGTGTCGGCGCCCGGATGTCGCTCCATCCGGTGTGCAAGAACACCATGTCCGGCACCGGTCCGCTCGGCCAGTGCTTAGAGAGGGCCGGCACGGGGATCCGATCTCCCTGGGTCTCGCCGCGTAGGTCCAGGACCGCCGCCGACCCCACGAGCTTCTCGGGTGGAATCCGGTCGACCGTCAGCCCGTCCTCCAGGAAGTGGTACGGAGCGTCGACGTGGGTCCCGGTGTGGGTCATGCACGCGATCCTCTCGATCGCGTAGCCGTCCCGAGCAACGGCCCCGACCGGCTCGAAGACCGGGAGGGGCGAGGTCGCCCAGACCGGCATGTGGGTCTCCAGCCGTGCGGTCAGATCGTGGACGCGGCGCGGGTCGCTCATCGTCCCCGCGAACCGAGTCGACTACAAGAACGGTTGGGGGGCCTCAGATCCGGGGCGTGGAGCGGCGCTCGACGAATCGCTCGAGCCGCGCCACCGCCTCGTCCAGCACCTCGAGACGGCTGGAGTAGGATATGCGGAAGTGTCGCTCTCCGTGCGGTCCGAACGCGATCCCGGGGACCACCGCGACGCGCTCCTCTTGGAGCAAGGCCCCGCAGAACTCCACCGAGGGGAGAGGAAGATCGTACTTCGGGAATACGTAGAAGGCACCCTGCGGGCGGACGAAAGCAAGGCCCCGAACCTTCGACAACCGTTCGATCAAATGGTCCCGACGCTCGCGAAACGTCGCCCGGAACCGCGCCTCGTCCTCCGAAGCATTCGCGAGCGCCCACTCCGCCGCGTCCTGGATGAACGGGGGAACGCAGGTGAGGGTGTGCTCGACGATCTTGACGAGCCGAGCGACGATCGGCGCCGGCGCGATCGCGTAGCCGATCCGCCAGCCGGTCATCGAGTAGATCTTCGAAAAGCTCCCGATCGTGATCACGGTCGTGTCGGTACCGGCGACGGCCGCCGGTGCGACGTGGACCCCCTCGTAGACGAGCGACTCGTACGTCTCGTCGCTGATGACCGCCAGCCCGTGGCGTCGGGCTAGCCCAAGGATCCCGCGGATGTCCTCCTCCGTGAGCAGTCGTCCGGTAGGGTTCGATGGGCTGACAAGGACCACGGCGCGGGTGCGGGGGGTGATCGCGCGGGCCATGGCGTCGAGGTCGAAGGAGAAATCCTCCCGGAGGGGGAAGAACACGGGTCGCGCTCCGACCAACTGGCTGGGTTGCACGAGCAAGTAGGTGGGGTCCGGAAGGAGGACCTCGTCTCCCGGGCCGACCGTGGCGAGCAACGACGCGTACAGAGCGAACTTGGCCGGGACGACGACGACCGTCTCGGCCCGCGCCGGGATCCCGTGGCGGGTACGGAGCCGGTCCGCGATTGCCGCTCGGAGTCCCGGGCTTCCTTGCGCGGCGACGTAGTGGGTACGACCGGAGTTCATCGCGCGGAACGCGGCCTCTCGAATGCCCAGCGGTGTCTCGAAGTCGGGTTCGCCGATGTGGAGCGAAAGGATCTCGGCACCTTCCCGGCGCATCTCGAAGATCCGGTCGATGAGACGGAGGATGGGAGAGTCCGCGACCTCGTCCAGCGACATCGTCGCCTCGCGGCCTCCTCACGTCCTGACGAGCTTAAGCCGGAGCCCATGCCCCGCTTTCCCCGAACCCCGAGCCCCGGGGCGCGACCACGGGTTGCCAATCTTCCGGACCGGGCGTATCGATCGGACCCACGGGGGCGCCCATGGCGCGCGGCCCGGGGCATGTTGCTGCTTTACCCCGCCTTGTCCAGGAATAGTTCGGGATGCTCTTCGGCCACCGTGCGGTAGAGCGTCGAATGGAGCGATAGATACGAGCGTTCGTCCTGCGTGAGCGCCAGGCGAACGGGTGGTCCCTCCGACCACCCGAGCTCCAGCCGATCTCCGTCGCGCATCGACCGGATCGTCTCCTCCCGTACGTAGAGGTAGTTGTTGGATCGGTTCTCGCGGGGTTTGAGCCCTCGCAGTCCGGCCGCCGTTTTGGCCGCCGTGAACCACGCTCGCGCGGCCACCCGCACGAGCGGGGGCTTGGTTCGGTTGAAGTCCAAGAGGTCTCGGACCCGATAGTTCGCCCCCACGATCTGATCGCGCTGCGTGAGGAAGAGCCGCCAGAGGCGCGGGAGACCCCGTCGCCCGGCGTACCGTGACTGTCGCTCCAACGCTCGGAGCGACGCCGATTGCGATCCGGGGTCCCCGGTGGGATAGGCGATCATCCCGAACCGCCGCGCGACCGGCGCCTGCACGTCAACATCTTCGCCTCCGATCAGGTCGCGCCATCCCCCAACCGCTTCGATCGTGGAACGTTCAAACACGCATACCTCCGAGAAGAGCATCCGCTTTGTCCGGAGGGTGACGTACGCGCGGAGAAGCGGGCCGTAGATCTCCGGCGTGTAGACGATCGAAGTGTCGAAGGGCACGATGTACTCCCCCGAGCTTTGCTCGAAGGCGAGACGTCGGCCGTACCCGCGATTTCTGCGTTCGTGGAGGGTGAGTTGGTGGCCCATCGGGTCCGCCTCCTTCCAAGCGAGTAGCTCCGATCGTACCTCGGCTCCGCTCGGCCCGTCGGCAACTACGATCTCGAACGGAACCCCGGCGAGTTCCCCGATCCGCTCGATGCTCGCGAGCGATGCGCCAAGGGTCTCTTTCGTCTCGTAGTTCGTCGCGCAGAACGAGACCGCCCGGCGCATCGGTGGACCGGGCGCGGCCCGTGCACGGATCGAGCCCTCGCCCTTGTCCCCGGGAACCCCGGAGCGAACCTCGCCAACCGACTCGCGACGGGGGACGCCGGCACCGCCCTCCCGCTCGGCATCGGGCACCGTCACCGATCGCACCCCCGATCGAGCTCGTCGTTCACCGGCACCAGGGAGGGGGGGCATAGTTCACCTCGCGACGGCCCGGGAGCCGCCTCGTGGATCGTCCGCGCGACGCGCATCGGTGAACCTATCTCCGGCGCGGCCCGGGCGGCGGGGGGAACGTCCCCTCCGTGCCCTCGCTCTCGCGCCCTGCACGGAGTTCGTTGAAGGATGCGCACGATTCCCCACTCCGGCGGGAGGGCCCGCACACAAGGAGGCTTCGGATAACGTGAACGCCGAAAAACGGTACGCGGGCGCCCCGGCATGCTCGCCTCTCCCGCAAGGGAGAGGGCTCGGGCAACCTTAGATCGCTCTCGTCGGGCCACCGAAGGCCGCCTTGCCCCGAAGGGCGAAGGCGGCCGAATGGGTTCGCGTTCGCGGGGGGACAGTAGCTTCCGAGCTTAGTCCTCGAAGTCGCCGCCGCCCATCCCGCCCATGCCGCCCATTCCGCCGGGGCCGCCCGGGCCGCCGGCACCGCCCGAAGGGGGCGGGGACGACTTGGACGCGATGACGTCGTCGATCCTCAGGATCATCACCGCGGCATCGGTCGCGCTCTCGATCGCCTGACGTCCCACGCGGATCGGCTCAATCACCTTGAGACCGCTCATGTCGTCGATCTTGCCCGCGCGGACGTTCACGCCGGCGCTCTTCTTGCCCGCCTTGTGGGACTTCCTCAGCTCGATCAGGATGTCGATCGGGTCGAGGCCCGCGTTCTCGGCGAGGGTCCGGGGGATCGTCTCCAAGGACTCCGCGAAGCTCTCGAACGCGATCTGCTCGCGTCCGCCGACCTTCGCCGCGTGGTCGCGCAGCTGGAGGGCGAGCTCGCTCGCGGTCGCGCCGCCGCCGTAGACGTACTTCCCGTCCTCGACCGCCACGGCGACGACGTTCAGGGCGTCATCGAGCGAGCGCTCGATCTCGTCCAGCACGTGCTCGGTCCCGCCGCGAATGAGGATGCTGACCGCCTTCGCCTTCTTGGCTCCGGTGACGAACGTCAGGGAATCCTCCCCGATCTTGCGTTCCTCGACCGTGCCGGCCGTGCCGATGTCCTCCGCCGTGAGCTCGCTGACCTTGCTCACCACGTTCGCGCCCGTGGCCTTCGCCAGCTTGTCCATGTCGGACTTCTTCACGCGGCGAACTCCGTAGATCCCTTCCTTGGCGAGGAAGTGCTGGGCGAGGTCGTCGATCCCCTTCTGACAGAAGACGACGTTCGCGCCGGACTTCTTGACCTGGTCGACCATCCGACGCAGCATGTTCTCCTCCTCGGCGAGGAACGCGTTGAGCTGGGTGGGATCGTTGATCTCGATCTTCGCGTCGATCTCGGTCTTCTTGATCTCCAACGCCGCGTCCAGGAGAGCAATCTTCGGGTTCGTGACCAGCGTCGGCATCCCGGAGTGGACTTTCTCCTTGTCGACGATGACGCCCTCGATCAATTGAGTGTCCGAGATCGCGCCGCCCTGCTTCTTGATGAGCTGGATGTTGTCGAGGTCGACCGAGTAGCGGCCGTCCTTCTTCTCGGCCACGCTGGTGACAGCCTTGACCGAGATCTCGCCCAGAAGCTCGCGGTTGAAACTGACCGACTTCGAGCCCATCGCGGTCTCGGCGATCTCCTTGAGCATCGCGTGGTCCTCGATCTTGATCGGTTGCGCGATCTGGTCGAGCATCTCGAGAGCCTTCTGGGAGGCGAGACGGTAGCCTTGGCTGATGATCGTCGGGTGGATGTTCTGCTCGATGAGGCTCTCGGCGCGCTTCAGCAACTCGCCGGTCAAGATGACCGCCGTGGTGGTCCCGTCGCCCGCTTCCTGGTCTTGGGTCTTCGCGACCTCGACCAGCATCTTCGCGGCCGGGTGCTCGACGTCCATCTCCTTGAGGATGGTGACCCCATCGTTGGTGACGACGACATCGCCCATCGAATCGACGAGCATCTTATCGAGGCCCCGGGGGCCGAGCGTCGAGCGGACCGCGTCTGCAATCGCCTTCGCTGCCGAGATGTTGTTCGAGAGCGCACCGCGCCCCTTCTCACGCTTCGTTCCTTCCTTCAGTACCAAAATCGGTGTTTGTCCTGTCAGCATACGCTTCTTCCTCCCCGAGATCCCTCTGGGTGGTCGGTTTGGGTAGAAAAGCGGTTCTATTTAAATCTGACCTGTCGGGTGGTCTGCCAGACGGGGGCAAAACGTCGTGCCCGACACCCCAGCTCTCTCATCGGGGCGGCTTCGAACAGTCCCGAGACCGGTCGCTGCGGCGAGAGTGACTTTTTAGAGCCGGCGCGCTCTGGCGCCGGGGGGAACTAACCGACATGAAGTGTCCAGCATGCGGCGCCGAGGTGCCGGAGGGTGCGAAGACCTGCGCGAAGTGCGGCAAGGAGCTCTCTTTCGGAGACCGGGCCGTCAGTGGGACGGAGCAGATCGCGAAGGACACGGGCGTCGTCGCGGGCAAGATCGGCCGCGCCGGTGTCCTGGGCGCCAAAGGATTCGTCTCGGGCATGAAGAAGGGCCTCAAGGGCGAGGGAACGGAGCCGAAGGATTCTGCGGCCACCGAGAAGAAGAGCTGAAGCTGGCCCGCACCTTCACGAAGGAGCGGCCGAAGGCGCCGGCTCCCAAGGCAGGCGCACGACGGGCGGCCGGATCACGCGCGACGCGAGATGGCTCTCGGTCGCGATCACGCGCTCGAGATGGGTCGAGATTTCCCTCACGAAGCGGTCCATTCGACCGGCTTCCTTCGCGTCGATCTGAGCGGGGCCTTTCCAATAGAGGGTGGCTCCCCCGCTGCTCGGGAACAGCTCGAAGCTGAGCTCCTTCGCGGACGCGGGGACGGAGGGGTTCATGCGGGTAAGCCGAGCCGAGAGTACGGTGTGCGTGGGCTCCGCGAACTCCGTCTTCTGAACCTCGAATCCGAGGGTCGCGAGGTAGTCGCCGAGGTACGTCGCGAATCGCTCGCGGCCGATCCCTCGGCCCCGTAGCCACTCTCCGTTATCGCTCATTTTCTGCGCTTGCCGGCCAACGATCGATCGATGCCCTTCAGGAATCCGAGCATCATGCGATACTCGGCCTCGGTCGGGCTGGCGCGTCCGAGCACACGACGAAAGAGGAGGATTAAACCCCTGCGCTTGTGGGCGGGATAGCGGGTCCGAGACAGGATTCCCTCGGCGCGGGCCAAGAAGAGCTCCTTTTCCCGGCCGTTCAGCTCGACGATCTCGGGGGCCGGCGTGCTAAGGTCCGACATGCCCTTCGGAGCCCGGTGGACCGCGTAGAGCACGACCGCCGCTGCGTGCGAAAGGTTGAGGGTCGGGAACTCGCGTCGCGCGGGGATGTGCACCAGCAGATCGCATCGATTGAGCTCGGTCCGGGATAGCCCGTTGTCCTCCGGGCCGAAGACGATCGCCGCGCGGCCGTGGACCGGTGCGAGCATCTCTCCGAGCCTCTCAGGGCTCACCGAGCGGCGAAGGTAGGCGTTCGACCGGCCCGTGGACATGTCGGTCGTTCCCACGACGAGGTCCGCATCGACGATCGCACGATCGAGCGTAGAGTAGGTGCGCGCATCTTTGAGGAGCGCGAGGCCGCCCATCGAGCGGCGACGCGCCTCCGGACCGAGAGGGGCGCGGGGGGCCACGAGGACCAGATGGCGGGCGCCGAAATTCCGCGCGACCCGGGCGACGGCGCCGACGTTTCCGTCCTCCTTGGGCCGGACCAGAACCACGTCGATCTCGGCGCTCACGCCGCGGTCCCCTCTTGGAACAGCCGGCGGACCATCCAGTCCGGATCGAACGGAGCGAGGTCGTCGTACCCCTGGCCCGTGCCTACGAACACGATCGGCTTCTTCGTGGCGTAGACGGTGCTCACCGCGGAACCTCCCTTCGTGTCGGCGTCCAACTTCGTGAGCACGAGGCCATCGATGCCGAGCGCTTCATCGAAGAGCCGTGCCTGTTCGACGACATCGTTGCCGCTGAGGGCGTCCCCGACGAAGAGCGTGAGCTGCGGCTTGGCAACGCGGCGGATCTTCTGAGCCTCCGCCACGAGGTTCTCGTTGGTGTGCTGTCGGCCGGCGGTGTCGACGAGGACGACGGGCACTCCCTTCGCTCGCGCGTGCTCGATCGCGTCGAAGGCAACGGCCGCCGGATCGCTCCCCTCTTGTTGGCGGACAACCCGAATCCCCAGACGCTCACCATGAACGAGGAGCTGCTCGATCGCCCCGGCGCGGAACGTGTCGCCGGCGGCGATGACGGAGACGATCCCCTGGTGCTTCAGCCACCCCGCGATCTTCGCGATCGTCGTGGTCTTCCCCGTCCCGTTCACTCCCAGGAACAGGATGACGTACGGGTGGGTCGGCGACTCCCGGATCGCCTTCGGAAGATCGATGGGGGGTCGCGCGAGGATCGAACGGATACTCTGCGCGAGGCTGTCGCGCACCGCGGCCTCGACATCCGCCCCCCAGCGGAGCTTCTTGCCCAGAAGGTCGCGTCGGAGGTTCTCTTCGAGCTTCTCGGCGACCGGAAGGGCCACGTCCGACTGCAAGAGAACGATCTCGAGGTCGTCGAGCGCGTCATCGAGGGTCGACTCCTTGAGGTGGCGGCCCATCATGCCCTCCGTGAAGTGCCGCGTCGGCTCGCCGAGGGCGGACGAATCCCCGCGCGAAGGGGGCGGGACGGCCGGGCGTGGGGAGGCGGGGGTCGGTGCGACCGGCTCGCCCGGCGCCGTCGCCTCCGTGGGTTGGGAGCGACGCAGACGCGCCCTAATCGCCGCCCACATCGTTCTTCGCAGATGGGGCCGGTTCGCCCTGGGTCATCGCCTCGATCCGCTGGGTCAGGACATCGATCCGTTCCTGGATAGCGTCGATCTGGCCCCCGAGCTCGCGGGCGGCTTGGTCCAAGCGGGTCAGCCGCTCGTGAAGCACCTCGGACGCTTTGGCCCGATCCATCTCGGCGACGACACCGGACCCGATCCCCAGTAGGATCGGGGCGTGAGTGGCGGCGGAGCCGCGCAAGTACGTCTCGGCCCCCAGCGGGATCACGATCTCGCGCGAAGCGTCCACGTTGTCGAGGCCGTCGAGCGTCTCTCTCGCCCGGAGATGGTCGGCACGCGAGCTCTCGAGAAGTTGGCTCTGCTGCAGGAGCTGGTTCAGCTGGTTGCGGTAGGCATCGAGGCGCATCAGGTCCTCTTGGACCTGTTGCTCCGGTGTCACCGAAGGAGCCCGAGCGCTCACGACGCCTTAGCCTCCGCGACCGACTCGATGCGGATGAGGCGGCGCGCCACGTGATGGCAGCCCCCGATCTCGCTCAGCGCCCACTCCGTGGCCTCTTCGGGCGAGGTCGCGTCGTGGCGCTTGCGGAAGATTTGCCAGTCGTTGCGGCGGGCCAAGAACCGTCCGGTCACCTCGTAGATCGGCATGAATGGGCGCTCCGCCGGCTCGACTCGGGCGGCCCACTTAACGCTTCGCCCAACGCGGGGCCCAGAACGCTAGGCGCGGTCACTCCTCGGGGCGTTCTGGGGAGGAGGAGCCGGGCGAAGGACGCGGGGGTATCCGGGCCGAGGAGATGTTCGAGAAGCGTTCGAACCGCTCCCGTTCCTCGCGCCATTGGCGCCGGCGCTCCCACAGAGCGGTGTCGGAGTCCTGCGGGAGCGCTGGGAGGATCGGGGTGGGGGGAATGGGCGCGGGGGCGGCGGAGGCCCCACCGGTCGGGAGGGTCGGGGGCTCCGAAGCGGGTTCGGGATCGATTCGTTGCTGCATCACGCTGCGAGTTCCTCGACGCGCTTCCATCGCTCCGTCACCTCCTCGTCGCTCCAACCGACCGTGGGCGAGAACAGAACGCGGTCCCCCCAGCGCTCGCGCTCGACGGCGAAGCCGTCCACGTCCATGGGAAGGACGATCCCATCGGCGTGGGTCTCTTCGGCGGCCTCGGCGAGTTGCGGCACCCACGCGTCCTCGGCCGACTCGGCGTTCCGCACCCGGACCTTCGGGTCGAATCGTGCGAGGACCCGCTCGACAAGCGGGCGACCCGAGGGCAGGGCGACAACGGCGCAGCGGCATCCTCGTTTCATCATGAGATACGTTCCCAGCGCTCCTCGAGGGCCGTCGACCATCGCCGCCACGCGGCCCGCGACCCCCAACGGAAGACCGCCGGGGCCTGCGAAACGGTCGAGGGAAAGGTACGTTCGGGGGCCGCGAACCTCGACAAAGAGTTCGACGCGGGGCTGCTCGAGGTCGACCGAAAGATTGCGGTCGGCGAACCGATCGAGCACGGCCGCACCGAGGTCGCGGGCGAGTTCCTGACTCGTGAAGGGGTGGGTGCCCGTCCGCCGCGATCGAACGGCGAACGACGCGTGGGGGACCAGGGCGGGCTCGCCCAGCTCGAGCAGTCGCTCGCGGATGCCGGCGAACTCGGTCGGCACCTCCCAGACCTGACTGACCGAAGTGACGCCGAACACGCGCCGAAGCACCCTCGTTCCGTCCGCCGCGTCGTTCACCTCGGCGTACAGGTGACCATGGTCGCTCCGCAGCCGCCCCACGAGGCCGTTCGCCAGGAACTGATCGAGGATGTTGCGGCGGAGCTGGCGCTCGAAGTCGCGACGGACCGGCGGAGACTTGAGCGCGAGTTCGCCGTAGCGAACGAGGAGGAGAGCGGCCATCAGGGAACCGTTAAAACCGACCCCCCGCTTAAGCCGACGCCCTGATCTATCGATGGCGAAATCGGAGTCCTCGCCCGGTCCGGTCTCGCCCGATCCCTGGGCCCCGATACTGGAGGAACTTCTCGACGAGCTCGAGGCGTCCGCCGACCGGATCGGACTCGGGACGGAACGCGGCGTCCTGGAAAGCCTCCTGGATCTCGAGGGAGGCCGGCAAGGAGACGTGGCCCTTCCCGTACATCGTCTCGCCGGACCGGCCGGGCGCGCTCCACCGGTGCTCGCGGCCGACCTGGCCAAGTCGTGGTCCCCGAGCCGTTCCATCGAGAGCGTGAGCGCCGATGGAGCCTTCGTCAACTTCCGTGTCGTTACGGCACGTCTCGCGCGCGAGACCTTGGAGCGCGTCGCCGCCCGAGGCGCGCGCTATGGGGGCCAGGACGGGCCCGGTCCGACGGCCATCGTCGAGCACACCAGCGCCAATCCGACCGGTCCCCTGCACGTGGGGCGGGTACGCAACGGGATCATCGGAGACACGGTGGCACGCGTGGCTCGGGCGATGGGCGAGTCCGTCACGACCCAGTACTACGTCGACGACCTCGGTCGTCAGTCGGCGATGATCACCTGGATCTGGTCGAAGCCTGCGGACCAGTGGCCGACCGAGATCGCGGCGGCGGCCGCCGTCCCCGAACCCCCGGTACGCCGGGACGACGTGCTCTACGGTCGCCCGTACCCGTTCGTGAGCGCCTACCTCAAGGACCATCCGGATGCCCAGGCCGAGCTCGCGGCCCTCGTCCAGAGGATCGAGGAAGGACACGGTCCTCCCCTGCACCGCGAGCTCGTGGGGAAGATCCTGGCCGGGATGCTCGCCACGCTGGCGCGGATCAACGTCCGCTTCGACACCTTCGTCTGGGAATCCTCGCTCCTCACCGACGGGTCCGTCGACTCGGTCCTCCGTCGATTGAACGGATTGCCGAGCTCGATCACGGAGGAGAACGGAGCTCGAGCGCTGGATCTGGGTCGCTACGGGCTCCCGAAGGAGTCGAGCCGCGTCGTTTACCAACGGGGGGACGGGACCAGCCTCTATCTTACGCGCGACGTGGCCTATCACCTGAAGAAGATGCGGTCCGCGGATCGCGTCGTCGACGTCTTGGGACAGGACCACCGACTTCACGCCCGCACGCTCGATGCGTTCTTCGAAGAGCTCGGTGAGCCGCGTCGCCCGATCTTCATCATCTATCAGGACATCCTCGCCCACGGCGGTGGCCGCATGTCGACGCGGGGCGGCTCGGCGGTTTGGCTGGACGAGCTCCTGGACGATGCGGTCGAGCGCGCTCGGGGCGAGGTCCGCGATCGATGGGAGTCGATCGACGCCGCGGAAGCCGACCGGATCGCCGAGGCCGTCGGCACGGGAGCGGTCCGGTTCCACATCCTCCGGATCGCCCCGGAGAAGCCGGTCGCGTTCGACTGGGAGCAAGCCCTGAGCTTCGAGGGGAGGTCGGGGCCGTTCGTGCAGTACTCCTACGCCCGGGCCGGTAGCATCCTGCGGAAATCTGGGGCGAGCGAATTCTTCGTCGGGTACGATCCCGCTCACTACACGAGCGAACCGGAGAAGGCGCTCGTCCGGGTGATCGCCCGCCTGCCGCGCACGCTGCGGGTGGTACTGCGGACGAACCACGTCCAGAACGTCGCCGGCTACGCGCACGATCTCGCGGACGAGTTCAATCGGTTCTACCACGCGGTGCCCGTGCTCTCGGCGGACGCGGAGCGGACCAGCCGTCTCGCGCTGGTGGCGGCGGCGCACCAGACCCTGGGCAACGTGCTCGACCTCATGGGCATCGAGCGGCTCGAGCGGATGTAACCGCCCGCCGCCGATGCGCGAGAGGGTTCAAATATCGGGTTCCTCGACCTCCGTTCGACGCGGCGGCGGAGCGGACGACGATGGGTCTCTGGGCGGATTTCAAGAAGTTCGCCACACGAGGCAACTTCGCCGCGATGGCGGTGGGGATCGTCATTGGGCTTGCGGTGGTGGCGGTCGTCGGGGCGCTGGTCACCGACGTCGTGAACCCCCTCGTCGGCCTCGCCGGGGCCGGGAACCTCAACAACCTCGGCAACGTGACGATCAAGAACTCGTACTTCCAGTTCGGCTCGTTGGCCAGCGCGGCGCTGAACTTCGTGGTCGTGCTCGTCGTCGTGTTCTTCGCGATCGCCCTCCCAATGGAGAAGGCCCAGGAACGTTTAGAGGCCAAGAAGCCGAAAGGCCCCCCGACCACGAGAGAGTGTCCGGCCTGCTTTATGTCGATCAACGTCAAGGCGACCCGTTGCCCGTACTGCACGTCCGAAGTGACTCCGCTGGCACCGCCGCCTACCCCGCCCGTCGTCGCCGGCGCCGCGGCAAAGTAGCGAGCGCCGGATCCGCGCGACCGGCCTTCGCGAAGCCGAGAGCGCGTAGCCGGCAGGCATCGCACCGACCACACGGCCGGGGGCCTCCGGCGTAGCAACTCCACGTGAGCTCCCACGGGACCCCGAGTCGGTCCCCCGCTCGGACGATCTCGGCCTTGGAGCGCCATAGGAGCGGGGCCACGATCCGGATCGGCCGACCTCCCGACACCCCGCGGCGGGTGGCGAGACGCGCGAGGCGCTCGAAGGCGCGGAGGAACTCCGGCCGGCAATCTGGGTATCCGGAGTAATCGACGGCGTTGACGCCCAGGTAGACCCGGTCCAGCCCGTGGCTCTCCGCGTATCCGAGCGCGAGGGCGAGCAGGATCGTGTTCCGCGCCGGGACGTACGTGGATGGGATCGTCGCCCGGGCCGAGCGACCGCGCGGGAGAGGACGGTCGCGATGCGTGAGCGCCGAGTCCCAGAGCGGCCCGATCGGCAGGGAGAGCTCGACGTGTTCCGCCGCACGGAAGAATCGGGCGAGGGCTCGGGCGCTCGCGACCTCGCGCGAGTGCCTCTGACCGTATCGCACGCTCAGCGCGTGCACCGGCGGATGGCGGGCCGACGCGATCGCGAGGCAGGTCGCGGAGTCCATCCCCCCGGAAAGCAGGACGACGCTTCCGCCGCGTACCCTCCGCGACATCAGAGGATCGCTCCCGCGAGGATCAGGATCGCAATACCGATCAGGATCGCGGAGCCCATTCCCGCGAAGTTGGTCGAGCCCTTCGTGAGCAGCCGGCGGTTCTCGAGCGCCTCCCCGAGCACGGAGTCGATCTGGCATCCGACGAATCCTGCCGCAGCCACTCCCCCGACGAACAACCCCACGCTGACGGTGGGGGTGGAGAAGGCGACAAAGAGGGCCCATCCCACGATCGCGGTGGTCACCGACCCGACGAGGGCGAACGCCTCTCCTCGGGGCGACACCCCGCCGTTGGTCCCCGGGGGCACGGGGCGGCCCGTGAGGATGCTCCGGGCGTGGCCCGAGAGGATCCCGAGCTCGCTCGCGAGGGTGTCGGATGCGCCGAAGGCGATCGCGCTGGCGTAGAGGAACGACAACGCCGTCGAGGGAAGCTGGATGGGCAAGAGGGTGGCGACCAGAACGAGGATCGTGGGGAGGAAGATGTGCGCGAGCACGTTCGACATGCCCCGCTCACCGTGCTGGCCCTCCTGCATGGAGCGCCGGGCCTTCTCTTCGAAGCCGTAGTGGGTGGCCAGGGAACTCGCGAGCACGAAGAGGGCGAGCAAGCCGAGATACGGAAAGCCGGCCAGGACCACGATCACCGAACCGAAGACGGCCGAGATCCCCGCGGCCGGTGGCGTCAACGCGCGACCGAGTACGGCTACGACCGCGAGCACCACCGTGACCGCGACGCCGATCAGGGCGTCGACCGGGCTCAGCACGATTCGCGCCTCGCCGGAGTGGGACCCAATCGGGGATAACCCCTTTGGCGAGTTTCAGGAGCCCCTCAAGAGCTGGTGGATGCGAGAGCCGTACTGCATCGCGCGCTTGGGGCGATGGGCGACCTCGGCCGGTAGGCCGCGGTGCTCGGCCCAAGCTCGGAACAGGTGTTTCATCTCGGGGTGAGGGAGCCGTTCCTCGATCGGAATTGCGCGGACGGCCTGGATCCAATCCGGATCGAGGAAGGGTGCCTCGATCGCATGGCCCGATCTTCGCGCGATGCGGACCGCGCGGGGCCACTCGCGCTGCTGGAGCCGTTCGAGATCGCGACCGGACCGCTCCTCCGCGGCCGCCGGGGACAAGTCTCGAAAGTGGTGGTATCCCAGGAAGAGCTCGTCCACCCCCTGGGCGCTCAGCACGCGGGGGGACGCGGCCCGCTGGATCGCGAGGGCAAATGCGACCGCTACGTCGCGATCGGGACCCCGGGCGTCCGCGAGCTCGGGCGAGTACTCAGCGACCGCGGATGCGGCGTCGCGCTCGGTGACCTCGATCGCCGTGAGCGACCGCCCGAGCGTGGAGGCGGCCGAAGTAGCTTGAAGGATATCCGGACTCCCGGCCCGCCCGATCACGAGGAGCTCGAGCGCGGACATCGAAGCGAGTTCGTGGGCGAGCAGCGACGAATCGACCCCGCCCGAGAACAGGAGGGTCGCGGGGGCCGCGTTCTCGAGAAGTCGAGCGCGGATCGGCGCGAAGGCGGTGTCGAGCCTGCGGAAGACGGTGGACGGAAGAGAGCCACTCATGCGCCCGCTAGGCGACCGCCGCCAATACGATAAGGGAGGGCCCGTTCGGCCGGACGTGGTGGATTCGGGGAGAACCCCCGCGCTGTTCGTCGACCGCGATGGTACCCTGATGGTCGACCTTCATTACCTCGCGGAGGCGGACCGCCTCGAGATCTATCGAGGGGTGACCGAGGCTCTGTCGCTCGCGCGCGCGCATGGACTTCGCCTCGTCTGCGTCACGAACCAGTCGGGGATCGAGCGGGGCCTAGTGACCGACGAGGACGTGCGCCGCATCCATGCGCGGCTCAACGAGCGACTCCGGCCGCACGGCGCCGAGATTGACGCGTTCTACTACTGCCCTCACCTCCCCGAGCGCGGGTGCCGCTGCCGCAAGCCGGGAACGGAGCTCTTCGAACGCGCCCGCCGGGACCTGAACCTCGACATCGCTCGCAGCGCGATCGTGGGCGATCGCTGGCTGGACATCGAAGCGGGCCGACGCCTCGGGATCCCGACCGCGCTGGTTCCGCCGCCCGGCCACGAGGCAGAGATCGAGGCCGAGCTTCGCGCGCACGGAGCGATGCCGGACATCCGGGCCCGGACCTTCCGCGCCGCGGTCCTGCGCCTCCTAGCTCGGGGCTGACCGGTCCGACGCTACAAGGGAGCCGACAGGGCGCGCTCGAGTTCGTGGAACCCTTGACCGATCATGCCCAGGACGTTGACGCCGAGGTGGGTCACGACGAGGACCCCTCCCACGATGATTCCGATGGCGATGAGCCAGGCGACGATCATATCTGCGACCCTCGTCACCTCGCCCACCGCTACATAAACCGCGCTCTCGACTCGAATCGCGGCGCCAACCGGCGTGGGAAAGTTCATAGGAGCGTGGCTCTACCTCGGGTCCGGTGCCCTGGTAGTCTAGTGGTCTAGGATCTAGGTCTGTCGAGCCTGGGACTCGGGTTCGAAGGCGCTCGGGGTCTCCCCCGGGCCCGAAACTCCCGACCAGGGCGCTCCCGGGCCCGACCCCCCTTCACCGTTTAACCTGCTTCCGCCTCGACGAGGGTGTGACGGACGAACCGGCCCGACGCCCCTCGTACCTTTCCGAGGTCGTAGGGGGAGCGATCCGAGACGCTCAGGAGCGCAAGCTCCTGGCGCTCGTCCGGTCGGCGCCGGTCCCGCGCCACCTCGCCATCATCATGGACGGGAACCGCCGGTTCGCCGAGTCGCACGACCTTCTGATCCCGGAGGGGCACAACCAAGGCAAGCGCAAGCTCGAGGACATTCTCGACTGGTGCTTGGAGGTGAACGTCCGGGTGCTGACGGTCTTCGGCCTGTCCACCGAGAACCTCCACCGGACCCCGGACGAGGTCGAGACGTTAATGGACCTCATCGAGCAGGGGTTCCTCGACGTGGCCAAGGACCCGCGGGTCCACCGACTTCACATTCGGGTCCGCGCGCTCGGCCGACGCGACCTCCTGCCGGAGCGCGTCCGCCAGGCGATCGCACGGGCCGAGGAGGCCACGAAGGACTACTCGGAGTATTTCTTCAACCTCGCCATCGCGTACGGCGGCCGGGACGAGCTCGTCCAAGCGATCCGAAGCCTCGCCGAGGACGTGCGGGCCGGACGGCTGCGCCCCGAGGAGATCGATGCCGAGGCGGTGGGGCGGCACCTCTACACGGCCGACATGCCGGACCCGGACCTCATCCTGAGGACGAGCGGCGAGGAGCGTGTGTCCAACTTCCTTCTCTGGCAGTCGGCCTACAGCGAACTGTACTTCTCCGACGTGATGTGGCCGGGGCTCACCCACCTAGAGTTCCTTCGGGCCATCCACGCGTTCCAAACCCGCCGGCGGCGCTACGGGCGCTAGTCGTTCGGCATCAGTGCGAATTCGTTCCCGTCGCGATCGACGAAGCGGCAGTTCCATCCCCACTCTTCCTTCGTAGGAGGTTGCGAAAAGCGGACGCCGCGTCGCTTGAGCGTGCGGTACGCCCGCTCGATGTCCCCGTCGACCCGGAAGAGTATCCCCGAATTCCCGGGCTCGAGCTTCGGGCGCTCCATCCAATCCTTGGGATCGCACAAGTGCAGTTGCATCCCCGTCCGACGCGACCCGACGGTGATCCAGTGTCCAGCATGGTGGAAGACTTTGAGTCCCAGCTTCTCCCGGTACCATCGTATCGCTCGCTTCTTGTTCGAAACCAAGACGGCCACGCTGGATGGTGAGAGCTGCATACGGCCAACCCCCCGCGGCAGGGCCCGGGCACTCTTAGGGTTCTCGCCGGGGGAGGCGCTCTACCAGATTTCCACGCGGTGCTCTTCGGGCTGCCGCATCGGTGAGCCTTCCGGGACGTTCCACGCATCGAAGAACTCCGGAAGGTTCGCCAGGGGCCCGTTCACGCGGTAGCGGCCCGGTGAATGGGGATCGATGGTTAGGAGACGGCGCGCCTCGGGCTCGCGAACGTTCATCCGCCAGATCTGGCCGTAGGAAAGGAAAAATCGCTGCTCCGGGGTAAAGCCGTCGATCGGGCGGCGCGGCGTCCGGCCGTCGTCCAAGCGTCGTCGGAGCGCCTCGTAGGCGATGCGCAACCCGCCGAGGTCGGCGATGTTCTCGCCGGCCGTAAGCTCTCCGTTGACGTGGGCGTTCGGCAGCGGCTCGAAGCGGTTGAACTGCTCGACGATCCGCCGGGCGCGGGACTCGAACTCCTTCGCGTCCGAGTCGGTCCACCAGTCCTTGAGGTTCCCGTCGGCGTCGTACTTCCGACCCTGATCGTCGTAGCCGTGAGTCATCTCGTGGCCGATCACCACGCCGATGCCCCCGTAGTTGACCGCGTCGTCCATCGTTACGTCGAAGAACGGCGGTTGGAGGATCCCGGCGGGGAAGACGATCTCGTTCTTCGTAGGGTGGAAGTAGGCGTTCACGGTCGGCGGGGTCATCTCCCACTCGGCCGTATCGACCGGCCCGCCGATCCGCGTCACGTTACGTCGGACCTCGAAAGCGGCGGCCCGGCGCACGTTCCCCAGAAGGTCGGAGCGCGAGACACGCACGCTCGAATAATCCCGGTATCGGTCCGGGTGTCCGATCTTCGCCGAGAAGCGTTCGAACTTCCGCAGGGCCTTCTCCTTGGTCGCGTCGGTCATCCAGGGTAACCGCTGGAGACGGTCCTGGAACACCGACCGCAGGTCGGCGACGAGCTCGGCCATGCGCGCTTCGGCCTCCTTCGGGAAATGCCGCTGGACGTAGAGGCGGCCGAGGGCCTCCCCGACCGAGGCATCGATGGTGATGGCGGCTCGCTTCCACTCCGGCTCGGGCTCCTGCTGACCCAGGATCTGGCGACGGAAGAAGTCGAAGTGTTCGTTCTCGATCGCCCCGTGAAGTTCGTCGGCGCTCGAGCGCACCAGGTTCCAGCGCAGGTAGGACTTCCAATCGGCTAGGCGCACGGTGCGGAGGAGACGGTCCACGCAATCGAAGAACTCGGGCTGACCCACGACCACGTACGGCGGGGCGCCGGCGCCGAGCCGCGCGAGGTAGTCCGACGGGCGAAGGTGGGGGTATCGCTTCGCGATCTCGGCCGGGGTGAACCGGTTATAGTTCTTGTACGGATCGCGGAGATCGACACGGGATCGGCTGGATTTGGCCAGTTCGGTCTCGAGCCGGGCGATCGACTCCGCCTCACGCTCGATCCGGGCCGCGGGGATTCCGAGCAGGCCCAGAGCCCGCCGAAGGTGGATCGCGTAACCTTCCCGAACCGTTGCAAAGCCCTCCGTCAGGTAGTAGTCCCGGTCGGGGAGGGACAGTCCGCCTTGGGTAAGGTAGAGCGCGTAGACCGAGCTCTCCTTCTCGTCGGGCGCCACATACGCCGAGAACAGGCCGGGGATGCCGCGACGGTGGAACCGGGCCACCAGGTCCACGACCGATCGGGCCGAAGCAAGGCGGCGGATCGCCACCAAGTCCGGTTCGAGAGGGGCGAACCCTCGCTTCTCGCGCTGCTCGCGGTTGACGGCCGAGACATAGAAATCGCCTACCTGGCGCCGTGGGGTCGGGTGCGTAGCCGGTCGCCCCGGCCGGGCCGCGGATTCCAAGATCTCTCGGAGCAGGAGGAAATTGTAGTCGGAGAGCTCGTTGAATCCGCTCCAGCGCGCCTTGTCCGCCGGTACCGGATTGCGGTCGATCCAACCGCCGGACGCGAAGCGGTAGAAGTCGACCTTCGGATCGGCAGACCGATCCATGTACCCTATCGAGAACCGGGGGATCGTCGGAGCGGGCGGCGGCACCGTCGAGGGGGTCGGAGTGGGGGTCACGGGATTGTCTCACCCGCACGATGGGAACCGCTTCCCCGCATGAAGCTTCGGCCCCCGTCCAACCCCCGCCGCTTGGGCGGCCCTAAGACTCCGCGTAGGCCCTCGGACCCCGCCCCCGAGACCGGGCTCTCGAGGTCTCGATAGGCGGGTCGCCGGCCCGACAGTTCCGCAGTCAGAACCCGGTCTCCCCGGGGATCGTCGTGAAGGCTACTCCAACCCCGAAGGCTTGGGAAAACACGTGGCCCCGGCTGAAACGCTCGCGCTTGGAAGAACGACGACGGGCGCGAACGTCGCGAGGGCGGCTCCGACGACGATGGGGCCGACGCTCGACCCCGGCGCCCGAAACATTGGGGTCGCGAAGACCAGGACCGTGGCCAGACCCGCGAACGTCCGAACGGCGTCGAAGCAGATTCCGGTGGATCGGAGGGTGCCTTCGACAAGCGGATTTCAAATACTAGAACGCGCATCTGTCATTCGTCAGACAAAGCGGCAGATATTGTCTGACGGAAATGACGGAAACTTCGGAACGGGTCACAGTTCGGATCCCGCAGGACCTGCTCGAGAAGTTGAAACAAATCCAACAGGATAACGGGACCGCCACCATCTCCGATACGATCCGCGAAGGGCTCGAGCGCTACGTCGAGGTCCATCTTCCGCCGCCGAACGTCCGCAAGGTCGTCGTCGAGCTATCGAAGCACGACAACAGCCGCCTCGAGCAATTCGTCCGGGACGGAAACTCGGTCTCCGTGGACGATGCGGTTCGATGGGCCGTGCGCGAGTACATCCGCCAACGCATCGAAGCTTCGGGGCCTCCTCGCCCGACGCGCTCGCTCGCGGACGCGCCGGCCGCGAGCGAACCCCCCACGACCCCGTAGACGGCGGAACGAGCGATGCCGGCGGAAGAGACGACGGCATGGGCCGGGTTCGACCGCCCTACCTCGTTCGCCATGGTTGGGCTCGGGGGCGCCGGCTCCGAGGCCGTCCGCGACCTGCTTGGGCTCGCCACCCCCGGCGTGCGGCCGCTCGCGATCAACACCGACGCCGGCCATCTCGAACGGATGCCGATCGATCGTCGCATCCTCATCGGTCACCGCCGCTTTCGGGGGCGAGGATCCGGAGGCGATCGGGAAGGGGTCCTGGGGGCCATCGAGGAGGAGCGCGACGAGATCCTTCGGCAGCTTCGGTCCTACGAGGTCGTCTTTCTGTTCGGCGCGCTCGGAGGCGGGACCGGGAGCGCTCTGCTACCGTACTTGGTGCGCGAACTGCGGGAGACGGATGCGATCCCCGTGCCGGTCGCGTTCCTTCCCTTCCATGTGGAGGTCCGCAACAACGCGACCCGGCGCGAGTCGGTCCGCGCTACGCTGGGGGAGCTCGAGGCCATGGGCGGACTGCTGCTCCTGATGGCGAACGAGAAGCTGCGTCGGTTCGACTCGCTCCCGATCCATCGGGCGCTGGGCGTACGGAACGCCTTCCTTCACAGCCTCGTCACGAGCATGGTCGACATGGTGGAGAACCCCTCCCAGCTAAACGTCGACCTCGCGACCGTCAAACGCCATCTCGAAGGCTCGGGCATGTCCACCGTGCTGTGCGGGGAGGCCCACGTGTCGGAGCCGGAGCGCCTCCTACCGCAGGCGCTGCGCGACAGCCTGCTCGACTTCGAACTTGGCCACCGGACCCGCGCGCTGCTCCACATCGAGGGCGGGTCGAACCTCACCCTCGGAACGTTCGACCAGCTTCTCGAATACGCGCGCGCGAACCTCGGAGAGCCCGACGAGCTCCTCTTCGGGACGAGGGTCCGGCCGGAGCCGCGGGAGGTCGTGCGGCTCACGGGCCTCGTCTCGGGGATCCGCGTCGGGTCGATCCACGGCTTGCTCCGCGCGGGCTCCGTCGAGCCTGCGCTCGCCCACTGAGCCCGGCGCGCTATCCCGCCCCCGCCTCCGCGAGGTCGAGTTCGTGGTGGACGATGTCGACCACCTGACTGGTCCTCAGCGATCGGGGGCCCACCGACACAGGAGGGAGATGGGCCTCGACGAGGATCGTCTTCTCCTCCTCCGTAGGCTCGTACGGATCGGAGAGGAAGAACGTCGCGGGAGGGCGCGACGGCCGACGGGACCTCCACGGGACCCCTCCCTCGGTCAGCCACACTCCGTCCGGATCCGCCGCGAGCTTCCTCAGCTCCTCGCCAACGTCCACCGGGCCCACGACGATCCCGGGAGAGGACTCGAACTCCCGCGGGAAGTCGACCGCCCGAACGAGCGCGTTCTTCAAGAGGGCCGCGGTGGAGCGCTCGTCGGGGTTCAGGTATCGTACCCGAGGTCCCGATACCGTGATCCGGCGACCGGCGGCGCCCGGCCCGTCGCCCCCGAACAGGAGCACCATGTGGGTGTCTCGGCGCAGGTCGTTCGAGATCGTGAAGGCGGTCGATACGGCTCGCGCGACCTCGTCCATCCGCCCGGCGCCACCGGCGAGGTCGTTCAGGGTGAAGGCGCCGTTCCGAGGCACGCGGTGGACTAGGAGGACGAAGCGACGCACGGGGAGGCGAGCCGACCGCGGGAAAAACGGTGGCGGAGGGAGGGATCTAGCGGGCTCGGGCGGTCCGACGGGTCGTGGAGGCGGGTAGCTCCGACGGCGAAGGATCCGGCTCGGACGCCGGTCGCTCGTGCTCGAGCCAGATCTCGTCCCCCAGCTCGTGATAGATCGCGTGCGCGGCGAGGCCGGTCCCGGACTCACCGTGCGGGAGATGGAACGTAGTGAACGTTCGCGCCGCCCGGCCCGAGTAAACCACGTCCTTCTCGCCGGCGTCGGCCATCGCCCGGGTCTCTTCCTCGGCGAGCTCCACGATCCGGTCCTTGCGGATCATCCAGTAGTGGATCCGCCACTCCCGACCGTCGTACAGGGTGGTCTCGTCCCGCTCGGTCTCGAGGATACCACGGTCCTCCAGCATGTAGAAAGTATCGCGGTCGTCCGGCTCGAGAACGTTGTCGATGATCCGCTCGTTGAATCCGAAGAAATTGAGGACATGGGCCGCCACCGTTCGAGCGTCCTCGGGCCGCATGCCGTCGTGGCCGATCGACCGACGGATGGCCTTCGCAAGGGAATCGTGGTCCACGGGGGCCGGGCACCGGGGTAGCTCAATCTCGGGAATGCCCAACTCCGGGACCCCCAGCCCTTCGGAAGCGGAGAGGGCCATCGCCGGCGGACCCATCGGGCTCGCCGGCTCCGGGACGGACTTCGAGGACTTAGAAGACCGAGAATTTCCCGTGGCCACGAGGTATCTATCCCGGGGGTCCCTTATAGGAGTTTCTAAAACGGCTTCGTCAGACGCGCCGCCGACGGAACCCGCGCCGGGACGGGACGGCCTCGCTGAAGCGCTTCGACGGCGCGCGTCCAGTCCTCGGTCTCGATCTGAGACTCCAACTCGGCCAAGCCCGCGAGCGATCTCGGTCCGGGGAGCATCGCCTTGGCGACGTACACGTGCGCCATTCCCCCGAGCGAAGGCCCCTTCCACCCGGTCGGAGCTCCCTCCGCGGCGCGGAAGTCGTAGTACTCCGACGCGGGGACGAACCAGATCATCTGGTCGTTGGTCCGCCGCCCCGTCCGGGGGCCCTGCACCTCTACGGTAAGGCCCAGGTACTCCACGAGGGCCGAGGGGATGGAGAACAGCTTTCGGTCTCCGGGACGCGCGCTGGCGATGAGGCGGTCCCGGACCTGCTCGACCGCCAGCGGCTCGCGGGCGAGGTAAGTGGTGACCACGCGTGCGATCCCCGATCCGCGGGCCACGAACGAGATCGAGCCGGTCCGGTCGATGTCCGCGCGCGAGGACGGCCCGCGGTAGCGGAGCAGTTCGGCCGCGTCGTCGGGCAGCTGCATCGTGAGCCACGTGGGTCGTATCGAGCGGAGGATGACGTACTCCATGGAGGGGGACCCGGCGAGCGCCGGGACCTATATGAAATCCCACACGTCGAAGAGGGCACTTTTCACCCCCTCGGGACAAGGTGCGCGAGGACGGGCCACAACTCCCGAAGATCTTCGAGATCGGCGACGACGTCGGCCGCCGCCCGCACCGCCGGGTTCCGGGCGTTCAGAGCGACCCCTCCTCCGACTCGGCGGAAGACGTTGACGTCCGGTGCGGCGTCCCCGACGTGCACCGAGCGGTGGGGATCGACGTCGAGGCGCCGGATCAGGCGATCGAGCAGCTCGGTCTTGTCGGCGTGCACAGGGCCGGATCGCGGAATGCAGCCCCCCATCGGTTCGGGCACGCGCACGCCCTCGAAGTCGTCGAATCCGTACTTCCGAACGTACCACTCGCAGACGTAGGGAGGGTTGTGCGTCAGGAGCGCGACCCGAGCGCCGCAGCGGTGAAGTTCGGCGACGGTCTCCGGGATGGATCGTATCCGGGGAGTGGACTCGAGGGCGGCCTCGAGATCCGCGAGGCGCGCTCCCTCGGCCAAGGCGAGGAGGCGCTCAAGGTGCTGGTCCTCGCCGGTCTCCCCAGCCCGGAACTGCTCGGTCGCGGCACGAAAGGCTGCCGTCCGCCCGAGGACTTCGGCGATGTGCGCCCAGCCGTGGCCCGTGGTCAACGTGCCATCGATGTCGAAGGTGACGAGCTCCCACGGGAACGGGGAGGGGGACCTCACGGGGGAGCCCCGCGGGATCGGCCGAGAAGGATTCCCCCGACCCACAGGCACACGAACACCCCGATCGCAATCGGGACGATGTGCGTGTACGACGCGGAGTTCGTGGGGAGGAACAGCGAGAGGAGGGCAACCCCCACGATTGTGAACAGAAGCCCGATGCCGATGAGGTAGCCCCGGCGGATCGGGCTCCGGGTCGGCCGAGAGGCCCCGGCCGGAGACGGTAACGCCGACATCGGCGGGGGAGCCCGGCGGGTCGAGATAACAGTTGTCGGGACTTCTTCGCCGCGGCAGGGACCGCCGAACGCGCGCGAGCCGGCCGCGGGGTTCAAAGCGCATGTAGGGCGGGCGCCATGGGTCCTGAGATGGCGTCTCGCTCGAGATCCGGCCCGGCGCGATCGTCCTCCCGTCGGGCTTCCACGCGCAGCGGCATCGAGGAGCGGAAGGCACGGGCCCTGGAGGAACCGCTCGACTTCCGTCGCCTACCGGGCCCGTACCCCCGTCTCGAGGTGCGCAACCCCGTTCACGGGACGCACTATCTGGTCCTCCTGCCGACCTACCCGGACCGGAGCGTTGCGCTGTGCACGTGCACGGACTTCGCTCGCGCCGGGCTCGGGACCTGCAAGCACGTCGAGGCCTCGGTTCGGTGGCTGGAGCTCCACCCCGAAGCGGTTCCGGACCCGAGCCCTCTCCCCGAAGGGATGGGCGCGCCGATCTGGGAGGAGATCGATCGAAGGTCTCGCTCGGTCCCACCCGGTCTATCCCCAGCCCGCAGGATGGTGTACGCGGGGGAGACGCTCACCCGCCGGGAGCCGAAGGTGGGTACGAAGGAAAGGGTTGGACCTCGGCCCTAGGGGCCCGGGCACCGACGGGCTTAGGTCGACATCCCGGGGGCGCCCTTGAGCGCCTTGATCTTGTAGTACTCCGGGTCGACGATGACCTCGCCGTTGACGCCCATCGTCTCGATGGTCTTCAGCGGTACGCCGGCCTGCTGCTTCGCCTTCTGCCAGTCGGGGATCGGGATCGAGAACTTCTGCTCGACCTCCGTCCGGTAGATCGGGCCCGAGTTGTACGAGCAGAAGGGGATGATCCGGCCGTCCGGTACCGAGTAGTGGATGTCGCAGCGCATCAGGCGCTGGATATCGTAGTCGTACGCGTCCTGGAAGTGCATGTTCCCGATGTAGAGCGTGCGCCACGTGAACTTCGCGACGGCCTCCTTGTTCCCTTCCGTGAAGATCGACGCGATGACCTTGACGCAGTTCTTCTCGTCCAGGCCTTCCGGCGACTTGGAGAAGTCGAAGAACTTGGCGACATCGTGGAGCAGCCGAGCTCCCGCGACCGCCGTTCGCACCCGGGCGAACCGCGCGTCCCGGTACTTGTCGATCATGCCCTCGACACTCTCGAAGAACCCGTCGACATCCATGAACCGCGGCAGCGGCGTGATCTTCTGCCCGTCCTTGGAGATGAAGGCGAACGTCGCGCATCCGCAGCCGGGGTGCGTCGTCAGGGTCATCTTCTCCTCGCCGTGGATGATCGATACGAGCTCCGAGATGGGGGCGACCGACGGCACGGGGAAGAAGTCGGACTTCTCGAACGGTCCGTCCGTGCACAGGATGCGCACGAGGTCGGACTGGGTGAACCGCATCTGGAAGCGGTCCTTATCCGGGATACGGGCGGTCAACGCGACCGGCTGGAAGTTGACCCCCCGGACGACATCGAGGTTGTCGATGGCGAACTTGACCGTGGGCCAGATCTCCTTCTCGTTGAATCCCCCGACCAAGGTCGGGACGAGCACGACGGACAGCGGCTTGTCGGTCTTGCCGGCGGCGAGCTCCGCCGGGCTGGTGTGCGTCTCCCGGGCCGCCTGGATGGCCTTCTGCTTGACCTTGAGAAGCGGGACCCCCCGCACCTTGCGGTAGATCTCGTCGTCCAGGCCGTCGAACTGTAGGTAGAGGGTATGCAACCCCGCCTCCCGCGCCTTCTGGGCAAACCCGGCCTCGTTCGCGAAGCGGATACCGTTGGTCGCGACCTGGATCTGCTTGAAGTTGAGGTCGCGGGCCATGCTGACGGCGTCGAGGAAGAGGGGGCTGAGCGTCGGTTCCCCTCCCGAGAACTGGACGGCGACGGCGCCGACCGGCTTCTGCTCGCGCAGGGTCTTGAGCATGAAGTAGATCTGCTCGCGGGTCGGCTCGTAGACGTACCCTGCCGCGTTCGCGTTGGCGAAGCAGACCGGGCACTTCAGATTGCAGCGGTTGGTCAAGTCCATCAGGGCGAGACCGGTGTGGGACTTGTGGTGAGAGCACATCCCGCAGGTCGTCGGGCAGCCCCGGAACTTGTCGTAGTACGGGTTCTCGTAGCCGACCCCGTCGTGCGCGTAGACCTCCATCCGCAGGTAGAAGTCGACATCATTGGAGATGATGTCCCAGAAATACCCATGCGTTCGGCAGGTCTTCTCCATGATGACCCGTCCGTCCTTCTCGCGAACGACAGCGGGGATCACCTTGATGCACTCCGGGCAGACGGAGGCCGTCTTCCTCGGTAGACCGCGGGGCGCCTGGAACTCCTTCATCACTCGCGCCGGCATATTCTGTGTCTTCTCCTTTCGGCCGTCGGCGAACCAACAGCTTTGACTGTGCCACGAACCGTATCCTACATAATCCCGCTGTCGTCGCGGGCGCTACAAACCTCACCCTCCGTGACGGGGCATGACATGGACCGGTTCGCTACAAACGCAGAGGGGAGGCCCTGACCCATCGGTAGGATCGCTCCAACGGTATCGCTATCTGGCGGGATGCTTCCGGTGGGTTCGACTATGGCGGCCCAGCGGCACCGGACACCGGCGCGGAAGAAGAGAGAGAGCTCCCGAGCCCGTCCCGCTGCGAAGACCACCGGTCGGAGTCCTTCGGCCCCGCGCAAATTCGTCGGGCGCGACCCATCGCCCGTGCTCGACAAGTATCCGCCCAAGGACGCAGGGCTGGGCCGTCCGTATGCATCCCCCACTGCCCCTTCCGCGACCGCGGACCGATCCGTCCCGGCCCGTGCACCCCGCCCGAGCCCACCCGCTCTCCCCACGCCGCCCGGGACCACCGTGCCGCTGATCAGTCTCGAACGCCCGTTCGATATCGACGAATTCTCCCAGCTCTTGGGGGAGACGACGATTGAAGTCCTCGTCCCGCGGGAGGATTTGGGCGAGGTACTCCGACGGATCAGTGACTTCATGGGGTTCGGCATCTACGTCTATCGCTTCTCCGTCCGGCCGGAGCCCACCGACCAGCTGAAGCGCTTCGTCGTGCAGCTCCAGCGGGTCGATTACGCCCCCGAGAGCCGGGAATGGGTCGAGTTCACGGAGAAGGGACGCTCGGAGAGCCCGTTCGGACCGGGCTCCACCAAGTAGCTCGGCTTCCTCCGCTCCCGAAACGGCTCCGTTACCGCCCCGGAATCGGTGTCGACCGGGCCGCGCGGGCGACGGCCCCGTCGCTGGGGAAGCAGGGACTCACCACACCTTCCTAGCCCCCCGACGCGCGCGGCCGGGGCCCTGAACCCCCGGCACCGACGCTAAAAGGGAGCCGGCGTCTCCTGTGGCCGGGGGAACTGGATGACCGAAGGCCCTACAGAGAGCGCTCGGTGGGAAGTGGAGCTGCGCGCGTTGCACCAAGAGCTGAACGAACTTCGAGCGGAACAACGTGAGCTCGCCCGCGCGGTGGCTCAGCTGGTCCAGACGTTCCAGGCCCTGGCGACCCACATGGGGCTCGTCACGGAGCCCTATAGCAAGAAACCGGCGGAGGAGACGGCGCGCGGCGACGTCCCCGGATTCGGTTAATCCCCCGAGGGATCGGGAGGTACGACCTTGCGACCGTATCTCCACTCGCCCTCCATCGGGTAGAGGCGGCGGAGGACGGTACGAACGCGCGAACCGATCCGAAGGCGCCCCTCCGGGTCATCGGAAATCATCAAGGTCGCCCGGACTCCGGGCGCCAATTCGACCAAGGCGACCCGGTAGGAGCCCATCGTCTCCACGACACCGTCGAACTCGGTCGGCTGGCCTCCCTTCCCGATTTCGGTGATCGCGACGATTTCACCCCCGTCGAGCGGGAGCGCCACGGTCGTCAGTCCCGCCGACCGGCCGCACCCCCGGCAGACCGCGCGCATCGGGAACGTCGTGACGGCGCAGGTCGGGCATACTTCGGCCCAGAAGCGCCATCGGCTGGGGACGCTCTCCACGTATCGCGGACGCGGGATGTAAGCCCCCTCCGAGACCGCGTCCAGGCGCGGCTCCGGGCGTCGCGCGCCCTGCCGAGGGTCGATCTCGAACGAGACTCTTCCGACGCCGTTCGTGGAGAACTCGGCCTCGATCTCCGAGGCGGCGATCGTTCGCGGACCCGCCGCACCCCCGCGGGCAGCCAGCGCGAGCGGTCCCGCGTGGTCCGAGGCTGGACCGAAGGCTACGACGAGCAGATCCGCTCTCGAATCGAGCTCGGCCGGATCCGGCAGCGCCTCGCGGACCGACGAGCAACGAGCTATCTTCGGAGGTCCGTCGATGCCATCGACCAGGGCCGGGAGCCCCCAGTCCGCGGCCGCAGGGACTGGGCCGGCCACGCGGAGTTCACCGACCGGCCGATCGCGACTTCCTCCGGGGAAGGAACGTTCCAGCGCGGTGGCGACCGCGGTGAACGCGTCCTCGTCCGGCCCCAAGGCGCGCTCGCCGCCCGAGTTGCCGGCAGGTCGATACCGTACGATCGTCGGCGTGATCTCACCTTCGCTCGAAGAGCGTGACCGTCGCGCTCGCCCCGGATCCCCCGACGTTGTGGGAAAGACCTCGCTCCACGCCCGGGACCTGTCGGGGTCCGGCCGAAGCGCGGAGCTGGTGAAAGATCTCGTAGGCCTGGCTCACGCCCGTCGCTCCGATGGGGTGCCCCTTCGCCTTGAGCCCGCCGTCGGGGTTCACGGGAAGGCGCGCCGTCCGAGCGGTCGCGCCCGAAAGCGTGAGGTCGACCGCTTCTCCCGGAGCCGCGAAGCCGAGGTCCTCGAGGGCGAGGAGCTCGGCGATGGTGAAACAGTCGTGGACCTCGAGCATCTGAACGCTCGAAGCGGTCCATCCCGCGTGCCCCAAGGCAGCGCGGGCGGCTCGCTGGGTCGCCCCGAACTCGGTGAGGACGGGCCGGTCCTGGACGGCGAGCGTGTCCGACGCGGCGCCGAGGCCCCGGATGCGGACGGGGGTATCCGTGAAGCGAGATGCGAGATCTCCGCGCGCGATCAGGAGCGCCGCGGCGCCGTCCGATACCGGGCAGCAGTCGTAGAGCCCGAGCGGGTCCGCGATCTTCGGCGATCCCTCTACCTCGGCGGGTCGGACGGTCTTCTGGAAGTGGGCCTTCGGATTGAGGGCGCCGTTCGCGTGGTTCTTGACCGCGACCGCGCTCAGGGCGTCGCGCCCCTTCGGATGGTCCGCGCAGTAACGGGAGGCGATCAGTCCGTAGACCCCGGCGAACGTGAGGCCGGCCGAGCGCTCCCACTCGGTATCGCCCGAGACCCCCAGCCAATAGCGCCGTCGGGGGTTCGGCGAGTCCGTCATCTTCTCGAGACCGACCACCAGGACCACCCCCGACCTTCCGTCCTCCACCGCGCGGGCCGCGGACCGGATCGCGTATCCCCCCGAAGCGCACGCGTTCTCGACCCGAGTGACGGGTACGCCCACGAGACCGGCCGCCTCGGCCAAGACCGCCGACGCGTTCCCGATCTGCCACCCTCCGAACCCGAGGGTCGCGAGGAATCCTTCCTCAATCACGGAGCGTTCGATCCCCCGGTCGACGCTGGCGAATGCCTCCCGGACGGCTTCGGCGATGAGGCTCCGAGGTCCCTCGGTCCGGGCCCCGAACCGGGTGTGGCCGGCGCCAATGATCGCGGCGGGCTCGCGCATCGCATCCTCCGAGGAGCGGGGAGCCGAAGCGCGAGGTGCTATAAGGCCGGGGCCGGCTTCGGCCGGTGATGCCGGAGGACCCCCCCCTCGTGGTCGGGCTGACGGGAGCGAGCGGAGCCCCGATCGCAGTGGCCGCGCTCCGGGCGCTCAAGGCCGCCGCCGTCCCGGTGGTTCTCGCGGTGTCGAACGGAGGGGAAGCCGTTCTGAAGGAAGAAGCTCACCTATCGGTCGAAGACCTCCGCCCGTACGCGACCGCAATCCAGCGCGAGGGCGACTTCGGGGCGGCGATCGCGAGCGGTTCGAGACCGACCCGCGGAATGGTCGTCGTGCCGTGCTCGTCAAACACCATCGCCAAGATCGCCCTCGGTCTCGGGGATACACTGGTCGCGCGGGCGGCCCACGTTCAGCTCAAGGAACGGCGCACGCTCGTGATCGTGCCGCGCGAGACGCCGCTCTCCACGATCCAGCTGGAGCACCTAGCGCGCCTGAGCGCACAGGGGGTGGTGGTTCTGGACGCATCCCCGCCGTACTACCTCGGTTTCGAGACGGTGGCCCAGGCGACGGACTATCTGGCGGGCAAGATCCTCGACCAGTTCGGGGTCCCGCATCGGCTGTATCGGGGATGGAAGTCCGAGGCTCCATGAGCACGTCCCCGCCCCGCCCGCCTCCCGAGCATTACACCCGGTTCCCCATACCGCTGGTCGGAGCCGCGGTTCTCCTGGCCCTGCTCATCGTACTGACCCCGGTCCTCTTCGTGAGCGGGGGCGCCGGAGGCACGCTGCTCACCCAGGCCGAGCTGGTCGTGGACCACGCCCCCGGATCCGCGAATACGACCTTCATGGTCCGCGGCGCGGGAAGCGTTCGCTACGCCGAGATCGACTTCGGTCTGAACGCGTCCTACGACCCCTCCGCCCCCCCGACGTCGATCGTCTGGAACGCGTGGACGAATTCGAGCGATTCTCCTGGGGTCGTCCTCTCCACCACGAGCTTCAGCGTCGCGGTGAACGTGACCGTCTACTACCAGCCCCGGAGCGGGCCGATGGTACTGTACTACGGAGTGGTCGGGGTGCAGTTCTCGGGATCGTCGCTGCGGCTGATCCCGATCTCCTCGGGGATCAGCACCCCTTCGGGCCCGATCCCGGTCACCTCGTCGCTCCTCCCGTTGAGCATCTCGCTCGAATACTTGGGAAGCGTCTCGGGGGTGCCTCCTCCATGAAGGTCTCTCGGCCCTTCCTCGTATTCTGGATCGTCGTCGTCGCGGTCCTGTTCGTGATCGAGCTCGCCGAGGTCACCTCCCTGTTCACACTGCCCATCGGGTCGGTGGTGGGCAATCCGATCGCGTTCGTCTTCGCGCTCACCTTCACCACGCTGCTCGCGCTCGTCGGGGCGATCTTCATCGGTCTCTACATCTCCCAGCGCTGGCTCAGCTCGCGGGACTTCTCCCCGTTCGAGGTCGAGATGCTGAAGATGCGTCGCGACGTCGCCGAACTCAAGACGTCGGTCGACGAACTGCGCGGGACGGGCGCGAAGACCGGCGAGGCCGATCCGCCGACCGGGGGTCGGCCACCGTGAGGATCCCCGTCGTGGACAACGGGGGGCAGTGGACCCATCGGGAGTGGCGGGTCCTCCGGGATCTCGGCATCGAGAGCGAGATCGTTCCCAACACGCTCGGTCTCGAGGAGATGCACGCCGACGGCGTCGTGCTGTCGGGAGGCGCGCTCAGCCTCGAGGGGACGGACACCCCGCTCGGCCGGGTCGCGGAGTGGATCGACCGCGCGAACGTGCCGATACTCGGGATCTGCGTCGGTCACCAGTTCCTCGCCCGCCACTTCGGCGGCCGCGTAGCCCGGGGAGCGCCCGAGTTCGGGCGGATCGACGTGATCGTGGAGCGACCCGACCATCCTCTCTTCGCCCAGATCCCCTCCCCGTTCCATGCGTGGGCGAGCCACAACGACCAGGTCACGGAGGTGCCGGAGGGCTGGGCGACGCTCGCGCACTCCCCGGGATGCAAGGTCGAGGCGATGGCCCACCCCTCGCGCCCGATCTGGGGCGTGCAATTCCATCCGGAGGTCGAGCACACGGAACACGGCGTCGAGTTCTTCCGACGGTTCGTTACCCTGTGCCGATCGAACCGAGCGGCGATAAGTACACCCACTGAGTAGGAACCACTCGTGCCGATGCGGACCCGGCACGCCTCGAGCGTGCGCGAGCGCGACCTGACCGAGCGGGCCCGCAAGCTCCGAGAGAGCGTCGATCCGCTGATCCCCCGGCTGACCCCGGAGTGTCCGACCGAACGCTTCGATCGACTCAAGCGGGAGCTCGAGGACGTCCGCGAGGTACGCGACGAGGAGGGGCGCCTCAACCGGATGAGCCGCTGGGGCGATCCGCTCGTGCGCGCCTACGCGGGGCTGCTCAAGTTCTACCTCGAGCCCGAGGTACCTCCGATGGTGACGCTCTCGCTTCCGACGGGCGATGTGACCTTCGCCCCCCTAGGGAAGGCGACTCCCGAGGCGGAGGTCGCGGTCCAAAATTTCGTGGACCCGACCCGCCTGCTGCTCGGCTACCTAGACTGGGCGCGCAAGGGATTCCATTTCTTTGCGACGCCTTCCCAGCTCTGGTGCACCGGCCGCGACCCGACCCCGCCCCCCGACTTTCTCGCGGCGAAGCTGACGGGGCTTCCCTACCATCTCCAAGAGAACCCCGAACGCACGGTCTACGAGTGCTCCCATCTCCTCGCGGGCGAGCCGCGGGCCTACCTCGAGGTGAACTGGACCGGCGCCGGCCGGGCCTTCCGGGTGTGCCGGAAGTGCGCGAAGGGAGAGCGCCAATTGCTGAGCTCGCTGACCGAGGACCTCGCGGTCCCGGACCCGGAGAAAGAGTTCGCGGTCGCCGTACGCCTCAACACGACCTGTTACGGGGGCGAGGAGTGCGTTCACCACGACCTGCCGGATCTCTCGAGGGGAGCGCGACGCGCCTACGCGCTCGGACGGGTCTCCGACGCCAAGCTGCTCTCCACCTATCTAGACGAGATTCGCCCGAAGCTCGAAGCGACGCGGCGGCCGACCTACGTGGCCGGCGGGGTCTGCTACGGGTCGGACGAGGAGAAGTTCCTCGCGGCCCTCCACCCGACGCTCGTCGAGCGGCGCGCCCTCGAAGCGGCCCTCGAGGGCGAGGAAGGGCTCTTCGAGATCGAAGAACCGACCGCGAGCAAGGCGCTCGAGCGGTTGTGGACCCACCACTCCCAAGCGATCGTGCAGTCGATCGTGACCGACCCGAACGAGGCGAAGCGCTATCTGGACGAGGGTCGCCACGCGCCCGGGCGCGTCGCCGAGCTCCTCAAGCGGGCGCAGAAGCGGAGCGAGGAGCGCGAGCTGCTCGACTCCCTCCCGCGCTACGCGCGGCTCAACCGAGAGGCCGCCTACGTCGACCAGGTGGCGCGCGCGTACCGGACGCACGGGCCGGTGGGCGCGGAGCGCCTCGCGATCCAGAGCCTCCCGCACGAAGGAAAGGAGCGGGGGCTCGCCTACGGGCTTCTCCTGGCGCTGGGCCGCGCGGGATCGCATGCCTGGCAGTTCTCCGACTCCGAGAAGGAGTTCGGGCAGTCGCTCGCGCCGGCGGCCACCCAGCTTCTCCACGCGCCGCCGGCCGACTACCACAGCGCGCTCGACCGGTTGTTCCACGCGGCGGGAGTCTCCGACTGGGGCAACCGCGCGGCCCCGACGCCCCCGTAGGCCGAGGGATCCGACCCCTACCCCGGCCCGACCTGCTCGAGGGCCGCCTCTTCCTCGAAGTGAAGATGGGCAGCGGGGAGGACGAGGGCGTGCATCGGGGGCCCAAAGTCGAGGAGGGCCAGCGCTTCCAGGGGCCCATACCACGCGCGCGCCCCCGGGGTCCCGACCCGGGCCACGACGGCCACCGGAGCGTCGGGGGGGATCACGTTCCCCTCGGGGTCGCGCGCGCGAAGGATCGCGAGCGCCTCGCCGGCCGTGAGGTACCGGCCCTCGTCCGGGCGCAGATCGAGCAGGACGAGCGTGTGGAGGTCGCCGGAACGGTTCGCCCGGATTGCATCGAGGAACGACGTCGGCGAGAACCCCGGCGCGGGGAACGGGATCGAGACCGTCCGCCCGAAGCGGTACGGCATCAGCCCGAGGAGCCCGGCCGCGGCGGTGAGGATGCTCGCGTTCGGAAGGTAGCCCGTGTCGTATCCCGCCCGCTGGGCGGCGAGGCGCAGCGCGACGTGGGTGGTGGCACCGAACGGGTCTCCGACCACGAGGAACGCGACGCGGCGGCCGTGCTCGAGAGCGTCCAGGACCACGTGCTCGGACTCGACCTCGGTGCGGCTGAGTCTCTCGATCGGATGCCCGACCTCCTCCGAAAGCCGTTCGAACGCGCCGGGACCCCAGACCGCCGTGTACTCCTCGGCGAAGATCCGATCGCATCCTCGCAGCAGATCGACGGCGCGGCGTCCGAGGTCCTTTTCGTCCCCGAGCCCGAGACCGATGAACCAGAGCTCGGCCATCGCTCCGCGCGTGCTCCCTAGCTGCGGATCGCGATCACCGGGCACGGGGCGTCGCGGAAGAGCTCCTCGAGGAACGGGCGGGTCAGCAGCGGCAGCCCCGCAGCGGGCGCGTGCTCCTCGCCGACGACCAGGAACCCGTAGCGTTCGCGGGCCGCGCTCTGCAGGATCAGCTGGGCGTGGTGTCGGCGGCGCGAGAGGAGGGCCGCGCTGACGACCGAGTGCCGGTGCACGGTCGGGATGCCCCGCGCCGTCCGATCCTCGGTCTCGCCGCGCGGGGAGGATCCGGGGCCGAGGTCGATCGTGACCACGGGCACGCCACTGTTGTGCAGCGAGAGCTCCTCCGCGAGCTGCATCACCTTCGGCGGCACGGGTCCGTGCAGCGCCGGCACGAGGATCCGCGGGATCTTGGGTCGGGCGAGGGCCAGGCGATTGAGGATGAGCACGTCGGCGCGCGCGTGGTGGAGGATCCCGCTCGCGGTGTGGCCGACGAACGGGTTACGGCTGCGTCGGTCCCCTCCCAGTCCCATCACGATTCCATCGGAGCCGTGGGACTCCGCGCTCTCGAGGATCTCCCCCGGAACGTCGACGCTCGCCCGAACCTCGGGCTCGACCCTGACGTCGAGGACCGCCGCGACCTCGTGGGCCGGGACGACGAGGTTGACGCTCGCGCGCCACTCGCGGGTGACCTCGGGCATCGTCGTGGTGGGGATGACGTGGAGCATCCGGATCTCGCCGTCGGAATCGAGCAGCGAGGCCGCGAACCGGATCATCGGCTCGACTTCGGCGGCGGCTTTGACGGGTACGAGGAGATTGCGGTACATGGGTCATACCGGGATGTGCGCGTAGTTGATGAGCGCGAGGTCGAGCGTGACCACGTTGACCACCTGCTCTCCAATCGTCCCGAGGAAGGGCATCTGGGTGTTCTGGTTGATCAGGGTCGTGAGGACGCCGACCGTCTGCTCGAACGATACGTTCGTGATGTTCGCGATCGCATGCGCCACCCGGGGGACCTGGATGAGCACCCCCGCGGGGACGAGGTACGGATCGAACCCCGAGTACGAGGGGGCGAGCAGGTCGAGCGGGAGGCTCTGATTGAGCGAGAGGTTCCAGTCGGTCCGCAGATAGCGCTCGGTCTCGTTGAGCCAGGCGGCCAGGGCCGGCTCCGTCGGGCCGTACGGGTAATTGGCTCCCTGGGTCGTGTTGTAGTCGATCAGCGAGACCCGGTCCCAGAACAGGTAGGGGAGGCTCAGGTTCTGGCCCACGAGCGACGAGCCCACGAGCGTTCCGTTCTGGGCAACGAGCGAGCCGTTCGCGCCGGCGGGGTTGATCGCCTGCGCGATCCCCGTGACGACGAGCGGGTACACGACCCCGAGGACGAGGACGCCGATCACCACGATCAGCACGGCGGCCCGCAGGTGGGTGCGCGGGCGCATCGGCGGGCGCGTATCGAGGACCGCCCGCTCGCGACGGGGGCCCGGGCTGCCGGGTCCCTGGGTCGGAGTCGTGATCGAGGGTTCGCCGGCGGTCATCGCCCTAGAGCCCTCCGAGCGGGAGGAGGTGGGCGACGATCGCCGCGAGGTGCATCACGAAGGGGGTGCCCGACGCCCACGCGAAGAGGAGGTAGATGAGCTTGATACCGACGAAGGCACTCACGAGCCCGCCGCCGCCGTAGATCACCAGGTTCCGGCGGAGGAGGTCGATCGCGGACATCGGCCGGAACCGGACCCCGAACAGCGCGAGCGGGATCAGCATCGGGATCACGATCGCGTTGAAGAAGAGCGTCGAGAGGACGGCGAGCGCCGGGTTCGCGAGCCCCAGGATGTTGAGCGGGGCGATCCCCGCGATCGCGACGCCGCTCGCCGTCAGGAAGATGGCGGGGAGGACCGCGAAGTACTTCGCGACGTCGTTCGTGATCGTGAATGTCGTGAGGGCACCCCGCGTGATGAGGAGCTGCTTGCCGATGGAGACGACCTCGATGAGCTTGGTCGGATCGTTGTCGAGGTCCACCATGTTGCCGGCCTCCTTCGCCGCGCTCGTCCCGCTGTTCATGGCGAGACCGACGTCCGCCTTCGCGAGCGCGGGGGCATCGTTCGAACCGTCCCCGCTCATCGCGACCAGATGGCCGAGCGCCTTCTCGCGCTCGATGATGGTCAGCTTGATCTCGGGTTTCGCCTCGGCGATGAACTCGTCGACGCCGCTCTCCCGTGCGATCGCCGCGGCGGTGATCCGGTTGTCGCCGGTGCACATGATCGTGCGGATCCCCATCGTCTTGAGCTCGTGGATCCGGTCGCGGATGCCGGGCTTGATCACGTCCTTCAGGGCGACGAGGCCGAGCACGCGATGGTTCTGGGCGATCACGAGGGGGGTCATCCCTTCGCGCGCGGCCTCCCGGGCTTTGTCGCGGAGCTCCGGGGGCATCACCGCCCCGTACTTCTCCATCGAATCGATCGATCCCTTGTAGATCTCGGTCCCGTCCTTGAGCGAGATCCCGCTCATGCGGCGCTCGGCGGTGAACGGCATCACGATGTAGGTCCCCGGTTCGAGCCGGGGAGCGTTCCCCCCTCGGCGGCCTGCGAGGCGGACGATCGACCGTCCCTCGGGCGTGGTGTCGAGGCTGGACGACAACAGCGCGGCCGTCAGGAGCTCCGGCTCGGAGACCCCGGGCGACGCGTAGAACTGCGTCGCGAGCCGGCTGCCGACCGTGATCGTCCCGGTCTTGTCGAGGATGAGGACGTCCAGGTCCCCCGCCGCCTCGACCGCCACCCCGGACTTTGCGATGACGTTCGCCTTCGCGACGCGATTGATCCCCGAGATGCCGATCGCCGGCAGGAGGGCGCCGATCGTCGTCGGCATCAGCGCCACGAACAGGGCGAGCATCGTCGCGATGTTGATCGTGACGATCCCCGTGAGCCCCGCGAAGTCGCTGAACGTCATGATCACGATCAGGAGCGCGAGCGTGAGCGACGCGAGGAGGACGCCGAGCGCGAGCTCGTTCGGGGTACGCTCCCGGCTCGCCCCTTCGACCAGACCGATCAGGCGGTCGAGGAACGAGTGGCCCGGGTTGGCCGTGATCCGAACGAGGATCCGGCCCTGGACGACCTTGGTCCCGCCGAGGACGCTCGTCCGGTCCCCTCCGCTCTCGCGGACCTGAGCCGCCGACTCGCCGGTCATCATCGACTCATCGATGAGCGCGGCTCCCTCGACGACATCCCCGTCCAGGGGGAGGGTCTCGTTCGATTCGACCAGGACCTGGTCTCCGATGCGCAAGGACTCCGCCGGGACCATCGTCGATGCGCCGTCCGCGCCGATCTTCCGCGCGGTCAGTCCGCTGCGAATCTCCCGAAGGCTCTCGGCCTGCGCCCGCCCGCGGGCCTCGGCGATCGCCTCGGAGAGATGGGCGAACCACAGGGTGAGGAACAGGATGACGGTGAGCGCGAAGTAGTAGACCGGGTCGTAGGTCGCCACGACATCCGGAAAGATCCGGGGATAGACGGTCACGACCGCCAGAAAGACGAAGAAGACCCAGACCACGAACATGACCGGCTGGCGGATCTCGCGTCGGGGGTCGAAGTAGCGGAACGAGTCCGCGAAGATCCGGCTCCACGCCGTGCGCCGCTGCACCCGCCCATGGCCGGTGGGAACCTGGGCGGCCGTCAGCGCGGTGATGTCGGCCTCGGACATGGCCTACCACCCTCCCTGAGCGAGCGGGCCGAGGGCGAGGACCGGGAGGAAGAGCAGGCCCGAGACGATGACCACCAGCAGGGCGAGGTAGAGCGTGAACGTCAGCGAGGTAGTCTTCAGCGTCCCGGTCGATTCGGGGATGTAGTCCTGCTGGGCGAAGAGCGAGCCGATCGCGAGCATCGCCAGCATCGGGAAGAATCGGCCGATCAGCATGATCGCCCCCCCGATCAGATTGAAGAAGAGAGTGCCGTCGTTGATCGGGCCCATCGAGCTCCCGTTGTTCGCAGCCTCGCTCGTGAACTCGTAGAGGAGGATCGTGAACTGGTGAGCGTTGGCCGCGAGGCTGCTCGATAACGGCCCGACCGCGGACGAGGCGAAGCCCAAGGCCACGGCGATGAGCGTCGGGACCAAGATGATCGCCGGGTGGCTGATCAGGACGGCCGCGGACCATTTCATCTGGCCCGTGCCGACCTTCTTGCCGAGATACTCCGGCGTCCGCCCGACCATGAGGCCGGCGAGGAAGACGCCCACCATCGCGAAGATCAGAAGGCCGCCGAAGCCCGTTCCGACCCCGCCGGGCGTGGATTGGGTGAACATGCCGAAGAAGAGCACCATCTGGGCGCCCGAGGTGAGCGACCCGAGCGCGGCGCTCTGCGCGCCGACGTTGGCGTAGATCGACACGATGTTGAACGCGCTCGACTCGGTGAGCGTGTACTGGGCCTGCTGGCCCACGGGGTAGCCGTCGACCGCCGGGTAGATCCCGGGCAATGAATTGACGAGCGTGCTTCCGGCGTCCTGAAAGTAGATGTACAGTCCGAGGGCGACGAACAGCACGATCAGGACCGTCGCGATGTAGGGGTAGCTCTCGCTCGGGCGGCGGACCAGCCGTCCGAACATGAACGGAACGCTGACGGGGATCAGGAGCATCAGCGCGGTCTCAAAGAGGCTGGAGAGGCCGGAGGGATTCGCGAGAGCGTTCGCCGCGTTCGCGGCGTACCATCCGCCGCCGTTCGTTCCGAGGAGCTCGATCGACGTCCACGAGGCGACGGGCCCGAGGTAGATCGTCTGGCCGACTCCGCCGATGCCGTGCGCCGTAACGAAGCTAACGAACGTCTGCGGGAGGTCCATGAGGACCAGCACGATCGCTCCGACGAACGCGATCGGGAGCAGCACCCGCGTCACCGAGCGCGTGATGTCCACGTAGAAGTTGCCCAGCGTTCCGTCCCGGCTCGTGAACCCGCGAACGAAGGCGGCGATGACGGCCAGCCCCATCGCCGGGGACAGGAAGAGAGCGATCTGTAGGCCCAGGATCGCTCCGCCGACGCTCAGCTGGCTCTCGCTGGTGAAGTGCGTGAAGTCGGTGTTGGTGGCGAAGGACGCGGCCGTGTGGAAGGCGAGGTCCCAAGAGAATCCGGAGAGCGTCCCGGGATTCCAGGGGAGGTAGGACTGCAAGGTCATCACGGCATAGATCCAGACGATGAGCGCGGTCCCGAGGAGGAGCAGGGCGAGGGCGTACTCCTTGAACCGCATCGAGTGGCGTGGATCGATCCCGAAGAGCCGGTAGAGGAACCCTTCGACGGGGTTCCACAGTCGGTCGCCGAAGACCGGCCGGTTCGTGTACACCCGGGCAAGGTAGGAACCCAAGGACGGGGCGAACAGCAGGACCAGCGCGAACAGTATCGCGATGTCCACGATGCTGCCGAGGTCGAAAGCCACCGGGATGCCTCAGAACCGCTGGGGGCGGATCATGTAGTAGACGAGATAGGCGGCGAGCGCGATCGAGAGGGCCGTGAACACGATGAACCCGAAGTTCGAAGTGATCGTCCCAATCAGGTCCATAGACCCCGCTGGGCAGGTCGACTCGGACGGGGTGATTTAAGCGGCCCGCTCCACGCTCCACCCGTGGGCACCCGCCCAGCCTTTATGAACCGGCCTTGTTCGCCGGCCCCCGGTCCTTCGGACCCTCTTCCAAAGGGTCCTCAGACGCGTCGGATTCGCGCACCCCGTCCTCGGAGCGGCGGCGCGCGGCGGCGGACATACGTCGCACGATCCGCTTCATCGCCCGCTCTCGACGGACCTCGGCCGCCTGATACTGGACCTCCCGGGTGTCCCGCGTCAGGAGGACGATGACCTTGCCTAAGGAGCTCCGGCCGGTCCTACCCCGCCGCTGGATCGCCCGGATCTCGCTCGGCACGGACTCGAAGAAGACCACGAGATCGACATCCGGAACGTCCAGACCCTCCTCGGCGACGCTGCTCGCTACCAGGATCGGAAACGCTCCGTCGCGGAACGCCGAGAGGATACGCCCTTGCTCCACCTGGTTCATCCCGCGGTCCTCCGGGTCCCGGGTCGCCTGACCCACGAAGCGGCCCACGGCGTGCCCGTGGGATTCGAGGAGGGTCTGGATTCCCTGGATCGTGTCGCGGTACTGCGCGAACACGAGGATCCGAGGAGGACGCCCCCGGACGGACACGATCGTCTCTTCGACGATCTCCGCCAGCGCCGCGAGCTTGGGGTGCGAGAGGGTTCGGGCGGTGTCGAGATAGACCTGAGCCTCTCGCCGCGCGCTCGCCACTTGGGGGAGCGCGAGGAACGCCTTGTCCCCGCGTCCGAGCTTCTCCTTCGCTCCGACCCGGTCGAGGTACTGGACGAAGGGCGCGACCCCCTGGGTCTCGAGCCGTTCCAGGGAATGGAAGAGATGGAGGAGGAGCAGCTGATAGTAGAGCGGCGTGAACTTCCGGGTCATCGGACCCGGGCGTGCGAAGATCTCGCTGCGCAGCGAGACGAGGTCCTTGACGGTCAGGGACTTGATCGGCTTCTTCCTTAGATAGCCGATGCGCTGGAGTCGGCGGGCGAACTCGCGCGCCGCGTCCTCGAGACGGTCTCGTATCGGCACGATCTCGGCCGGGAGGTCGACCCATCGAAGCTCAACGTCCACCGGCTGGACGTACTCCCGAACGCCGGGGTCCTCCCGCGAGCGTGCTTCCACCCGCGGGGCACCGAAAACCCCGAGGACCTCCTCGATGCGCTCGTCCTTTCCCCCGGGGGATGCGGTCAATCCCAGCAGCCGCGCACCGGGACGGCGCTCTTCGCGGAAATGCCGCGCGATCGGGACGTAGGCGTACTTCCCGACCGCGTGATGGGCCTCGTCGAGGATCAGCAGGTCGACGTCCCGCAGGTCGTAGCGGCCCGCCTCCACGTCGTTCCGAACGATCTCGGGCGTGGCGAACACTACGTCGCTCGCGTCCCACGAGCCTTCCCTCACGGGCCGCTGCACCGTCCCGGTGAACCGCGCGCGACGGCCCCCTTCGATCCACCGAGCGAACGACTCGCTGTGCTGCTGGACCAGCGGTCGGGTCGGTGCCAGAAAGAGGACCTTCCCGTTCCCCCGACGGAGCACTTCGGCGGCGATGAGGCCCGCGATGACCGTCTTGCCCAGACCCGTGGGGAGCACCACGACGAGGTCCTCGGAGATTCCGATCCTCGCCATGTCAAGCTGGAACGGCCACGCCCGCACGACCCCGGGCCGCAGCAGCGGGTGTACGACGTATCCGTCTGCCACGCGCCAGATTTCCGGAAATCCCTGCGGATGCGCCCGCCCCGGCGCGACCTCGATGGCCAGGGGCTCGGCGCCGTCGCCGAACTCCTCGAGGCGGTGTTGCGGCGGGCGAACGGGGTGCGGTGCCGTGCCCCCCTCCTGGCTCAGTTCAAGCCATCCCGGGTGATCGAGGACTTGCCGCCCAGGTAGCTCCTCAGGATCTTTGGGACCTCGATCGATCCGTCCGGACGCTGGTACTGCTCGAGGATCACGGCGAGCCCTCGGGAGGTAGCGATGGCGGTCGAGTTGAGGGTGTGTGGAACGATCTTTCCGGGTCGGCCCGCCTTTCCGAGACGGATACCGAGTCGGCGAGCCTGATAGTCCGCGCAGTTGGAGCAGCTCACGACCTCCCGGAAGGCCTGCTGGCGCGGGAACCACGCCTCGATGTCGTACTTCTTCGACGCCACGGTCCCGAGATCGCCGGTGCACACGTTCACGACACGGTAGGGGACCTCGAGCCGGCGGAAGACCTCCTCCGCGTTCGTGCGAATCTCCTCGTGGATCTGCGGGGAGTCCTCGGGGCGGCAGAAGACGAACTGCTCGACCTTGGCGAACTGGTGCGTACGGAAGATCCCCTTCTGATCGACGCCGTGGCCCCCGATCTCCTTGCGGAAGTTCATGCTGATCCCCGCGAGTCGTATCGGGAGGTCTTCCTCGTCGAGGATCTCGCCCTGGTAGAGGGCGGCAAGCGGATGCTCGCTGGTGGCGATGAGGTAGAGGTCCTCGCCGTCGATATGGTACATCACGTTCTCGAAGTCGGCGAGGTCCGTGACCCCCTCGTACGGCGCCCGGCGGAGCATGAACGGCGGCTCGACCGGCGTGAATCCCCGCTCGGTCAGCAGGTCGAGGGCGAACCGCTGCAAGGCGAGATCGAGGAGTACGACCGGACCCTTCAGGTAGTAGAACCCGGCTCCGCTGGCCCGGTGCGCCCGCTCAAACTCGGCCATTCCGAGCTCCTCGAGCAGCTCGACATGCGACTTTCGATGCCCCGGATCTTTCGCCGGATCGCCCCACGTCGCGACGGTTACGTTGTCGTGGTCGTCCTGGCCGAACGGGACCGACGGATCCAGAAGGTTGGGGAGTCGCTTGAGCGCCACGTCCCGCTCCGCGAGGAGGGCTGCCTCCTTCTCCTCGATCGCGCGCATCTTCTCCGGGAGCTCTTTCGCCTCGCGGTCGAGCTCGGGGGAAGCCTGGCCCTGCTTGCGGCGCTCCGCGATCCGGCGGCTCAGCTCGTTGCGGGTGCGCCGGAGCGCGTCGGCGTCCTGCCGTAGCGCTCGCCACGTAGCGTCGCTCTGATGCACCAGCTCCAACAGCTCGAGATACTCCGGGCGCTGGCGGCGCTCTAGATTGGCCCGAACGCCGGCGAGGTCGGTGCGGATGAGCTCGAGGTCGATCACGTCGTTCCGGGATGGAACGCGGTCGAAAAGAGTTACCGCTACTCCGGCCCGCGGGGTGGGCCCTCGATCGCGATGCCGATGGCGGCGACGATCCTCGTCTTCCGGCGCCCGTGCGCCGCCCGGCTCAAGGGCGCAGAGCCCCGAAGGGAAACTCCCGCCTCTCCGAGGCCCAGCCGCACAGCCTATGTAGGCCCGAGGCGGGTGACGACCCCGGAGCGGTTCCTCGTATGACAGAGGAGTTCGGATTGTTCATCCACGGAACGTGGACCAGCCCGGCGAATGCGAAACGGTTCGAAACGACCAACCCCGCGAACGGCGAGCGAATGGGATCGTTCGTCTCCGCGACTCCCGAGGACGTCGCGCATGCGATCGACGTAGCGCACAAGGCCTACCCGGGCTGGAAAGAGACCCCGGCGCCCCAGCGCGGGGAGGTCCTCCTCCGGGCCGCCGGCTACCTCCGTCGTCATAAGAAGGAGATCGGGACCATCGTCACTCGCGAGATGGGCAAGGTCATCGCCGAAGGGGAGGGGGACGTCCAAGAGGCGATCGACTTCGTCGAGTACATGGCCGGCGAGGGGCGCCGTCTCCTCGGCGAGACCGTTCCGAGCGAGCTGCGCTCGAAGTTCTGCATGACGATCCGCCAACCGAAGGGCGTGGTCGCCTGCATCACGCCTTGGAACTTCCCGACCTCGATCCCGAACTGGAAGATCGCGGCCGCGTTGATCTGTGGGAACGCGGTGGTCTTCAAGCCGGCATCGAACGCGGCCCGAGCTGCGGTCGAGGTCGTCCGCGCCTACGAGGAGGCGGGGCTGCCCCCGGGCGTGCTCAATTTCGTGACCGGTTCCGGAGGGGTCGTGGGAACGACCCTCGTCACCGACCCGCGGATCCGGGCCGTGTCGTTCACGGGCGGTGTGGAGACGGGCCGCGATGTCTACGTGAAGGGAGCCCAGAACCTGAAGATGGTCCATCTCGAGTTGGGGGGAAAGAACCCGGTGATCGTGATGGACGACGCCGACCTCGCGCTCGCCCTGGACGGCGTGCTGTTCGGCGCGTTCGGAACCTCGGGCCAACGGTGCACCGCGACGAGCCGCTTGATCCTTCACGAGAAGGTGTACGAGCCGTTTCTGAAGATGCTCACCGACCGCCTCGATACGTTCCGCGTGGGCGACCCTCTCGACCCTGCATCCGACATGGGCCCGGTGGCCTCTCGCGACCAGGAAGAGAAGGTCCTCCGCTACATCGAGATCGGGAGAAAGGAGGCGAAGTTGCGCTACGGTGGCCAGAAGCTGCACGGCGGCGTCTACGACAAGGGGTTCTTCATCCAACCGACGATCTTCGAGACGGCGCACGGGACCCGGATCAGCCGGGAAGAGATCTTCGGGCCGGTCCTGTCCGTGATCAAGGTGAAGGACTACGCCGAGGCGGTTCGCGTCGCGAACGACATCGAGTACGGCCTCTCGAGCTCGATCTACACGAAGGACGTCAACCGCGCCTTCCGGGCGATGAACGACCTCGAGGCCGGGATCACGTACATCAACGCGCCGACGATCGGGGCGGAAGTCCAGCTTCCGTTCGGTGGCGTGAAGAACACCGGCAACGGCGGCCGCGAGGCGGGGACAGCGGCAATCGAGGAGTTCACCGAGATCAAGACCGTCTTCGTCGACTTCTCCTCGAAGCTCCAGAAGGCCCAGATCGACGCCGAATCGGTCACATGAGCCCGTTCCGAGGGGACGACGAAACCCTCGAGCGCGAGATCTCGACCCTCGAGGGCATGGCCAAGCGCCGGCTGAAGCGCTACACCGACGACCTGCGGGACCTGGATCGGGATCTGTCGGACCTGCGCAAGGAACGCGCGCGTCGGCGGGCTCAGAACGCGATACCGTCGACCGAGAACATCCCCGAGGAGTCCACGGAACCGTCGGGCGAAGGAGACTGAAGTACCTCCGGCGTCGCCCGACGCCGTAGGTTACGGCTCAGTACGAAGGGCCAAGGCGGTTCGGGTTGTCGAAGTTGGTGAGGAGCATCTGGCCCCGCCCCCGCGGGCGCGCGACGGGGGCGAGCAGCGGATCCTCTTCGAGGAAGGGCATCGTTTCCGGCACGGGAACGTCGACCACGATCTCCCGGGTCCTCCCCCCCCGCCCCCGCGAGACGATCGTCGCTCGGATCAGTCCGAGGGTCTCGAGCTCGCTGAGATGGTTCGAGATGCTGCGCGTGTGCAAGGGCTGTAGGCCCAGCCGCTGGCACAGCTTCGCGTAGCCCGTGTAGACGTCCCCGGTGAGGACGCCCCGCCGTTGGTGCTCGTAGGCCTGCAGGATGGTGTAGAAGAGGACCTTGCAGTGTGAAGGGAGAGTCCGGCAGCACTCGCCGATGACGTCCTGCTCGAGTCGGTTCTTCGCCTTCACGACGTGGTCGGGCGTGATCCGCTTCGCGCGATCCCTCTCGGCCATCTCCGCCGCGAGGCGGAGGAGGGCCAAGGCCCGTCGCGCGTCCCCGTTCTCCAGCGCGGCGTAGGCGGCGCATCGTTCGATGACGCCCGGGTCGACGGTCCCGTCCTTGAAGGCCTCCTTCGCGCGCTCCCGCAGGATATCCTGCAGCTGGGGGGCGTCGTAGGGAGGGAACAGGATCTTCTCCTCGTTGAGCCGGCTCTTCACCCGGGCGTCCAGGCCGTTGGTGAACTTGAGGTCGTTCGAGATGCCGATCAGCACGATGCGCGCGGACTCGAGCTCGGTGTTCACCTGGCCCAGCGTGTAGAGCACCGCGTCCCCGCTGCGGGCCACGAGGCGGTCGATCTCGTCGAGGATGACGATCACGATGCTGCCGTTCGCGTCGAGCAGGCGGCGCATCGCGCCCTGGACTCGGTCGAGCGCCCAGCCCGTCGGGATCCGATCGATCTCCTCCTCGGCGAGCGCGTTCCCGATCGTCTGGAGGAGGCTGTAGGCCGTGTCGATGTTGCCGCAGTTGATCGAAACGAACTTGAGGTGGTCGTCCGGCCGGGCCCTCCGCTCGATCTCCTGTCGGACCTGGGCGACGACGGCGGTCTTTCCCGTGCCGATCTTCCCGTAGATCAGCAGGTTGCTCGGCTGATCGCCCCGCAGCGCCGGAGCCAGGATCTCGGCGACCTGCCGGATCTGATGGTCCCGGTGCGGCAGATGGCTCGGAACGTAGGACTCGCGCAGCACTTCCCGGCGCCCTCGGAAGAGATCGCTCCGCTGCTGGAGCACCGAGTCGAGGAACTCTCCTGTGGTCGGCGGGGTGGCGGCCGAAGGCGACGCACCCATCGGGGGTGCACCGGACGGTCCTCCGGTCGCAGGGTGGCTGCCCAGCGTGGGCACCGCCCCGTTGGCGGCTATGGTCATGTGGGCGGCCCCCGACGTCTCCGTCGGAACGCCGTCGTCTGTAGGTGGCACCGTCTGCGCCTACCCGGGCCTCGGGCGAGGCGCCATCACCATCGACCCTTATCTACCTTCGCAGAAAAATTGTGCGAAGGCGTCCTTCGACGGCCGCACCGACGCGCCGCGCGTCGGTCCGTGACCTCGCGGCCACCGGGACGCGGTCCGGCATGCCCTTCGGCGAGGTCCGCGGCTCTTCGGACGCTCGGACCGAACCGATTTAATGGGAGACGCCGTCGTTGGCCCGATGGAAGCGCACGCCCCGGAGCATCCGTCGGTGGCCGCGGCCGCCGTCCACCGTCACCGCTCGCCGATCGGCGGGATCCTGCTCGGCGCAATCCTCTCGGGTATCGGCATCTTCTTCGTGATCCTGTGGATCATCTACCTTCCCGGCTACTGGCTCTACTTCCTCGGCGTCCCGGTCGCCATCGGGGGTGCATTCATCTTCTTCCGGTCCATCACGGGACCGGATGCCGCGGAATGAGTCGTCGGGAGCTGGGGACCCACCCTCCAACGGATCGCCCCTGCCGATAGCCGTCGTCAAGCTCGGAGGGAGCGTCCTCACCCGCAAGCGAGAGTCGGAGAAACTCCGGCCCAAGGTCCTCGCTCGCCTCGCGCGCGAGGTCGCGGGGGTGCGCACGCATCGGATCGTGCTGCTGCACGGAGCCGGCGGCTTCGGTCATCCGGGCGCCGTACGCTTTGGACTCAGCCGCCCCCCGGACGGCTCCGCTTCCCTAGCCGAGAGGATCCGCGGCGCCGCGATCGTGAGCGCGGAAGTCCGGCGCCTTCACCTGGCCGTCCTGCGGGCCCTCATCGACGCTCGCGCGCGACCTTGGTCGGTCCCTTTGTCGACCCATGCGGAACAGGAGGCGGGCCTTCTGTCCCGCATCGATCTCGATCCCATCGAGCGCGGTCTCGCCTCGGGTCTCCTGCCGGTCTCCTTCGGCGACGTCGTACCCGATCGGGCATGGGGCAGTTCGATCCTATCCGCCGATACGATCGCCGTGAAGCTCGCGGAGCGCCTTCGGCCCGAGCGTGTGGTCTTCGTCAGCGACGTCCGCGGAGTCTACGCGCCCGGGACCTCGGGCCGACGTGCCGTGATCCGCGAGGTGACCGACGAGGTCTATCGCTCGCTTTCCCCGGCCCCCGGCGCGGTGGACGCGACCGGCGGCATCCGGAGCAAGGTCGCGGCAATGCGGGCGATCGCGCGCCTCGGGGTCCACGCAGGTCTTATTAGCGGACTGTCGGATGGGGCGCTCTCGCGCGCCCTGCGCGATGGATCTGTCGATGGGAGCTGGGCCCGCGCCGAATCCTCCTCCTGAGCCCTCCGGGGCGGATCCCTCCGGCCTCGACCTGAGTCATCGCAAGGCCGAGCACGTGAAGGTCGTGCTGGGCAAGGACGTCGAGGGTCGCTACCGCTACTGGAACGACATCCAGCTCGTCCACAACGCGCTTCCCGAGATCGATTTCGCGGACATCGACACCCGCGTCACGTTGTTCGGGAAGGAGCTGAAGGCCCCGCTGGTCATCACGGGGATGACGGGCGGTTTTCCCGACGCCGCGAAGATCAACGACAACCTCGCCCGCGCGGCCTCCGACCTCGGGATCGCGATGGGGGTCGGTAGCGAGCGGGCGGCGATCCTCAAAGGCCAGTACCCCGAGAGCTACTCCTGCGTCGCCCGCCACCCCATTCCCCTCAAGTTCGCGAACATCGGCGCGCCTCAGATCATCCCGCAGGCCGCGGGAGGCCCCGTGGTCGGCGTCGAGGAGGCCCGCGGGGCGATGCGCCTCATCGGGGCGGATGTGCTCGCCGTCCATCTCAACTTCCTCCAGGAGATGGTTCAGCCCGAAGGGGACCGGCGCGCGAAGGGCTGCCTCGAGCGCATCGGGGATCTCGCGAAGGCGTTCCCCGTGCTCGCGAAGGAGACCGGGGCGGGCATATCCCAGTCGGTCGCCCAGCGCCTGCTCGAGAAGGGCGTGCGCGGCTTCGACGTGAGCGGGACGGGCGGCACGTCGTTCGCCGCCGTGGAACACTACCGGGCCCTGAACCAGGGCGCCGAGCGCGAGGCCCGCGTCGGCAAGGTCTACTGGGACTGGGGGATCCCCTCTCCGGCGTCGGTGCGCGAGACGGTGCCGCTCGGGCTCCCGGTCATCGCGAGCGGAGGGATCCGCAGCGGTCTCGACATCGCTCGCGCGCTCGCCCTGGGCGCGACGGCGGCCGGGACCGCAGGAGGGATCCTGCGGGCCGCCTCGGTGAGCTACGAAGCGACCAAAGCCGAGCTCGAGCAGTTCGTCTACGAGCTGCGGGTCGCGATGTTCCTGAGCGGCGCCCGCACGGTGCGCGAGATGCAGAACGTCCCGTACGTCGTCACCGGCGAGACCCGCGCCTGGCTCCGTCGATGAGCGCCGGCCCCGGCGGCGTCAGTCCGCCCGAACGAATCCACCGCGAGAAGATCGCTCGGGAGCTCTCCTCGGGCCGCGCCGGAGGCCTCCCCTCGAACGTCGATTGGGTCGCGTCGCTCCCCGAGGAGGAGCAGCGACGCTATGACGGGGTCGTTCGTCGCAAGCCCACGCGAACGCTCTCGGGGGTCGCGGTCGTGGCGGTGATGACGGCCCCCGCCCGCTGCCCGCACGGGCGCTGCACGTACTGTCCCGGAGGGGTCGAGAACGCGAGCCCTCAGAGCTACACCGGAGAGGAGCCGTCGGCGCTCCGGGGGGCCCAGTTCCACTGGGACGCGCGGGCGATCACCCGCCACCGTCTCGAAGCGCTGGAAGCGATCGGGCACCCCACGAGCAAGGTGGAGGTCATCGTGATGGGTGGAACGTTCCCCTCTCGGCCGCGCGATTACCAGGAGTCGGTGTTCCGAGGGATCTACGACGGCCTGAACGACGCGCCGTCGGCCTCCCTCGGGGAGGCTCAGGCGCGCAACGAGACGGCCGCCCATCGCCTCGTGGGCCTGACCGTGGAGACCCGGCCGGACTGGTGCAACGACCGGGTGCTCCCGTTCCTGCTCGATGCGGGGGTGACGCGCGTCGAGATCGGCGTCGAATGCCTCGAGGAGAGCGTGCTCGCGAACGTCGGCCGCGCCCACGGGGTCGACGACGTGGTCCGGGCGACCGCCGATGCCCGCGCAAACGGCCTCAAGATCTGCTACCACATGATGCTCGGGCTCCCCGGGATGGACCCGGAACAGGACCTCGCGGGGTTCGAGCGGTTGTTCGACGATCCCGGCCTACGCCCGGACATGCTGAAGATCTACCCGACCCTCGTGATCCCCGGAACGTCGCTCTTCGAGGACTGGAAGGCGGGCCGCTACGCGCCCTACGATACCGGGACGGCCGCGGATCTCCTCGCGCGCATCAAGGCCCGCCTCCCGCCCTGGGTGCGCGTCCAGCGCATCCAGCGCGACATCCCCGCGCGCCTCATCGCCGCCGGGGTGCGCGCCGGCAACCTCCGGCAGCTCGCCCACCAGCGCCTCGCGGCCGAGGGGCGTCGCTGCCGGTGCCTTCGCTGCCGCGAAGTGGGCCGTAGGGCGCTACCGGATCCGGACGACCTACGCCGTCTCGAACGAAGCTACGAGGTCACGGGAGGCTCGGAGCGGTTCCTATCGTGGGAGGACGAGTCGACCGACTCGGTCGCCGGATTCCTTCGTCTCCGCCTCCCTTCGAGCGACCGCGAGGGGCCGCCGATGATCCGCGAGCTCAAGGTCGTGGGCGCCGAGGTCGCGGTCGGCGAGCCGGCCGACGGCCCGACGCGGTTCCAGCACCGCGGGCTCGGATCCTCCCTGATCGAGCGTGCCGAGGAGATCGCCCGAGGGCAGGGCCGCTCGAGGATCCGGGTGATCAGCGCCGTGGGCACCCGGCCGTACTACGCGCGGCACGGGTACGAGCGCGATGGACCGTGGATGCGCAAGCCCCTCTGAACGAGGGGCTCGCCGCAGGGCGCCGTTCCGATCTTCGCCCTAGGGCTTCTTGGAGGCCTTGCCTCCGAAGTAGCCCGCCAGCACGCCGACGATGATCGCCACGACCACGAGACCCCCGAGCAGTGCGTAGCTCGCGCCCTGGGAGAGTCCGAAGAGCCCGACGGCCGCCGGAGGCGGCGGAGGCGGCGGAGGCGTCTCGGCGAATCCGACCGTCTGGATGGACCCGGCACCGCTGACGACCACGGTGCCCGAGTGACCCGAGCTGATCGTGTAACCGGTGACGTTCGCGACGACATAGGTGTAGGTACCGTTCGGCACGATGAACGTCGCTGTGGTCTGGTTCGTCGTGACCGTCGTTCCGCCGAGCGTCACCGACCAGGTCGTTCCCGCCGGAAGACCGCCCTCGGCGATCGCTACGGAGTAGGAGACGCCCGAGAACGTCACGGGGATCATGTAGTTCGCGCTGACCGAGATCGTGCCGCTGTTCGGGAACACCGTGTAGCCCGAGATACCAGGGACCAGGTAGGCGTAGGAGCCGGCCGTGACGGTGAACGCGATCGACGAGGTCGTGGAGCTCTCGAGCTCTCCGTTGAGCGTCGCCGACCACGACGTTCCCGAGGGCAGACCGGACTCGGTCAGGGTGACCGTGTAGGTCGGCGGCGCGGTCCCGACCGGGGCGGCGAGGGGGTACCAATCGTAGGTGATGCCGCCGACAGCGCCGGGGTCCGGAATGGCGTACGGCGGGATCGCACCGTTCATGGCAGTGTGACTGTCGGACCAGTAGTTCCCGACCGACGGAGTCCCTGCCGGGCCGCTCAGGTAGAAGACGTCGCTCCCGCTGTCCGCCCACGCCTGGGCGTTCAGGGGGTTGTAGATCGCTCCCGCTCCGTTGTTGTCGACGAAGTCGTTCGCGTAGACGACGTCGTTCGACGTCGTGGGGAAGCGGGACGCTCCCACCGCGCTCCCGAGCTCCACGCCGTAGGTCATGTCGTTGACGAAGACGCTCTGCGTGATCGTGTCGTTGGACGCCGCGTTCTGCGATGGGGAGGCGCAGTATCCGAACGTCACGAGCGTGAGGAGGTTGCAGCCCAGTTGCACGCCCACTTGGTCGCCGGTCGAGTGCACCCCGGAGATGATCGATCCTTGGGTCCCGGCAAACTCAACGGCGGCGACGCTGTCGGTGGAAGTGAGGTTGGTGACCACCACGCCCACCGACCCGTCGTCCAATACGCCGAACGTGGCGTTGGTGGCGCTCAGGCCCGTGATCCCGACCTGATAGTTGTCGAGACCGAAGACCCCGATGGCGCCGGACGAGGCGTCGACACCGCTGACGCTGACGAACTGGTCATGGCTCAGCGCAATCCCGGTCGAGCCATTGGTCGCCATGGCTGCGAAGGCGGTACCGAGGGACGGTTCCGCTCCGCTCAGGACGAACGCCGAGTTCACGACCTCCGCTCCGAACGAGGAGGGGCCGTTGGCGACCAATCCGGTCGCGAGGACGTCCGTGTCGGCGGAGAGGAACGCGGCGGCCGATCCGCCGCTCGCCGTGCCGCCAACGATGAACACGTCCGTCGAGTTCTGCACGGCCACCGGGACCGCGCCGTCGGTCGCGGTGGTCGATACAATGAGGACGTTCGTGTCGTAGTTCGCATCGAGGGCGGAGCCAATCGCTCCCAAGCCACTGCCGGAAAGGTAGGCCGCGACGATCCCAGTGGAGTTGGAGATCTGGTTCCCGGTCGAGAAGAACACGCTCGGGCTCATGGAGTGGATGATCTGGTTCAAGTCCGAGAAGAACAGGTACGGACCCTGCGACGTGGTGTCGGCCGTGACCTGAACGATGGCCGCGGACGTGACCCCCGCGGAGTTGTAGTAGGCATACGGCCCGGTACCGATGAACACGCCCGCATACACTCCGTAGGAGCCGGTCACCGCATTGATGGAGCCGTAGGAGCCGTGCGAGCTATCGAGGCCGTAGACTCCGAACGTCGAGGAGCCGCTCACGGTCAGTCCGACGACGGACGTACCGTGCGAGCTGACGTCGTCGACCGCGTTCGACCCGGTGCTCGCCGAAACCGTATGGATGCTGGTATCCATCGAATCTCCGACGAAGATGCCGTAACTCGCGGCCGCGATGGAGGCATCGGTCACGGAGGCTCCCGTGTCGTCCCATAGGAAGGCGACCCCTCCCGCGACGGTCGCACCCGGGAAGGCCCGGATGCCGGTCAAGTTCAGGTCGGAGAGCTTCGCATCTTGGCTGTCCCAGACGTTGAATTGCTTCGAATAGTTCTGCAGGCCTGTGAAGATGACCGGCGGGCTCGGGAAACCCAGAGTATGGTTCTCAACGCTGTCGTAGATGTAGGTCGTGCTCGTGTTCGATTGCGAGATATTGTTCACCTGGACCGGCTCCGTCAAGCCCTGGGCCTGGAAGACTACGAACGTCGGGAAACCGAAATCGTTCAGGTGGCGGAAGGTGATGTTCGGATTGACCACCAGGCTCGAGAAGTCGAACGGAGCGGTGCCGCTCCCCGTGACGTTGAGCGCCAGGCTCGCGGCCTGGGCATCGCCGTCCATGTAGAGCGGAGCGTTCAGGCTCGCGGACGCGCTGAGCGTGATGTTGTAGCCCGTGACGGACGAAGTGACCGGACCCGGACCACCGGCGTTAGAACCGTTCAGTTCCGCCGCCTTCGGCGCCCACGACTGGAAGTACCAGCCGTTCGGGAGGACGCTGCCCGTCGCGGCGGGGGGCACCCACGTCGAGAAGCGGCCCGTGCCCGACGCGGTCGGAACGTAACTCAGGTTCGTGAGGCTGACCGTGGGGTCCACGTTCCCGGCGAAGACGAATCCATAGCCCGGCGTGATCGTCCCGGAGATGTGGATCGCCCCCGGCGCGGCCGAGACGTCCGCCGGCGTGTTCCAGAGCCCGTACAGGAGCGCGGGGCCGGTGTCCTCGTGGACCACGGCGTCCGAACTTCCCGTGCCGGTCCAGTACGTGGCAACCCCGGTCGTCGTTTCCCCGGTGTCGTCGCCGAAGTTGAACGCCGACGGGACGTTCTGGTAGCCGGTGTTCGAGCCCGGGTTGGTCGGAGTCGTGTAGTTCGTGTACTCGAGGGACATCGTGCTGTTGATCGTGGAGAAGACGCCGTTCGCCCCGCCGATACCTCCCGCCAGGGTGAGTTCCGCGTCGTCGTACAGTCCGATGGCGTTGGTCTGGAAGCCGTTGATCGTGAACTGCGGAGGTTGCGCCGGAGGAGTGAGCGGCGCTCCGGGGCTGTTGAAGACCAACTGGTCCAAGGTACCGCCGGAGTGGAACCCGTTCGCGCCGGTGAAGAGGTAGCCGAACGTGAGCAGGTCCTGATTGTTGGAGTTGATGGAGGCGTTGTTGAAGAACGTGAGGGTCATCGGGAAGTCGGACGCACGGATCGGGACCGTGCCCCCGACGCACTGGTAGACGCCTCCGTAGACCGTGAGCATGGCCGTGAGGTTGAAGTCGTTGCAGCCGGAAACGAGCGTTCCCGACGTCGGGATCACGCCCTCATGACTCGCGTTGCTAGCGTAGGTGAAGTTGAAGACGTCCTGAACGAAGTGGATGCCGGTCGAGTTGATGTTCACGACGTTCTGGGTCCAGAACGTCCCGTTGGTCACGCCGGGCAGCTCTACGTTCTGGAGCATCGTATTGAGCTGGATGCCGAACGTGTACGGCGAACCGATGGCACCGAGGGTCTGCTCGCTCGGGGCGACCAGTTCCTGAGAGCCCGGGTTGGTGGCCGCCGGAGGCGTCTCGAACGTGATGGACCCCATGATGCTCGATGCGTTGAGCGCATACGGACCGTTGGCACCGATGCCGAAGTCCGCGAGCCCCATCGGGGCCGGTTGGGTCGTGTACGAGAGGGCGACCTCGCCGTTGACCACCTTCGCCGGGTGCTCCAACAGCGCGAGGTTCGGGAGGGACACGAGGGGGCTCGAGTCCTTGGCGGGATGCAGAAGGTTCTCGACCCAAGGGACGTTCGCAAGAGAGGGTCTCGCTTGGAGAAGGGCCTGTACTTCGGAAGCGGTTGCCGTGCTGCTCGAAGAGAGGGTAGCTGTCGAGGGGCTGGCGGAGGGTGTAGCGGCGATAGGAGTGGCACCCACACCCCCCAGAGACGAGGCCGTGGGGGCGACGCCGGTGCCTCCCGGACCCACCACCGAGAACGAGGGCGATAGCATCACCAGCGTGATCAAGGCGATCAACGGCACGACCCAAAACGCTCGACGTGAAGTCCCGAACTGAGCCATGGCGGGGCATGGCGCGGGGGCTAAAAAATCGCCGACCCCCCCCCTCCCCGCCCCGTCCGTTCCCAAAGAGCGCGCCCCGGTTTCGCACCATGCAAATTGTGCGCGTCAAGCTCCCGCGGTCCATTTCGCGCAACGCTTAAACTCGGACCCGGTTCGGCCGACGCTGGTGCCACCGATGGGCCGAAACATTAGGGTCGAGCCGCTCCGATCGCTGCATATCGAGGACCAGAACGTCGAGTTGGTCGAGCGCAAGGGTCTCGGACACCCCGACTCGATTGCCGATGGGGTCTCGGAGTCGGTGAGCCAGGCCCTGTGCCGCCTGTATCTGGACGAGTTCGGGAAGATCCTGCACCACAACACGGACGAGACCCAGGTCGTCGGGGGCGCGGCCGAGCCCAAGTTCGGCGGTGGGAAGCTCACGAGCCCCATCTACCTCCTCCTCGTCGGCCGCGCGACCACCGAGGTCAACGGTGAGAAGCTCCCCTTTCGCCAGATCGCGATCGACGCCGCCCGCAAGTACATCGGGAGCGTGGCGTCGCACCTCGACACGGACAAGGGCCTCGATATCGACTGCCGCATCGGTCAGGGATCCGTCGACCTGCGCGGCGTCTTCGACCAGAAGGAGATCCTCGCGAACGACACCAGCTTCGGGGTCGGCTTCGCGCCGTACTCCGACACCGAGCGGCTCGTGCTCGAGAGCGAGAAGTTCCTGACGCTCAAGCTGAAGAAGAAGCTCCCGGCGCTCGGCGAGGACGTCAAGGTGATGGGCTACCGGGACGAGGACGACATCCGCCTCACCGTCGCCGCGGCGCTCGTCGACAGCGAGATCGACGATGCGGACGCGTACCAGAACGTCTGCTCGGAGATCCACGATAAGCTCGCCGATCAGGCCACGAAGCTGACCCACCGGAACGTCACGATCGACGTCAACACCGCCGACGACCCCGAGCTGGGCCGCTACTACCTCACGGTCACCGGCCTCTCGATGGAGGCCGGGGACGATGGTTCGGTCGGGCGCGGCAACCGCGCGAACGGGCTGATCACTCCGTGCCGCCCGATGAGCCTGGAGGCGACCGCGGGAAAGAACCCCGTCAACCACGTCGGGAAGATCTACAACCTGCTCGGGAACCTCATCGCCTCGGACATCGTCAAGGAGACCGGAGGCAACGTCAAGGAGGTCCACGTCCGGATCCTCTCGCAGATCGGCAAACCGGTTGACCAGCCCCAGGTCGCCAGCCTGCAGATCCTGCCCGCGAACGGGGTCAAGCTCGCCAAGGTCCAGAAGGACGCCGAAGCGGTCGCCCAGCGCTGGTTCGACGACATCGGGTCGATCCCGCAGCGCCTCCTAACGGGCAAGCTGTCGGTCTTCTAGTCTAGACCGCGGTCCCTGCGGGGGCGGCCGGCGCCGGGTCGAACTCCTCGAGGCGTCGTTGGGTCCGAGCCGCGTGCAAGAGCGCGCTGTTCTTCAGCCAGCGCTCGAGCGGGATGGCGAACGCCGAGCGGATCCGCTCGGCGAGCTCGCCCAGGTTCGCGACGGCCGTGGGCCGCTGCGCGAGCGCGGCTCGCACGTGCTCGCGAACGTTCCAGACGCCCAACGGCATGATCTCCCCGGGATGTACCTCCCGCAGCACGAGCACCCCCGCCTGCCTCCCCCAACGGAGCAGCGCCTCGGACGTGGCCAGGCGGGCCGCATAGTAACAGCCGCCGATCGATGCGTACTTCGTGCGGCCGGAGAACCCCTCGTGGTCCCCGAGCATCACGATCCGGCCCGGGGTCGGGTTCCACAGGGTGTTCGGGTACCACGCCTCGATCGACTCGTATCGGTAACTCCCGGGCAGGAAGACCAATAGCCAGCGGTTGTCGAGGGCGGTGTACTGGACAAACGAGATCTCGCTCAGCTCCGGAAGTTGGCGCACCTTCTCGAGATTCTCCTTGGAGAGGAGGTCGTCCACCGCAGTGATGCTCCAGCGGGTCGGCACCAGGCGCCGGCGCCCGTGGCGACCGAGGGTTCCCACGCTGAACGCCCGCTGGATCCGGCTGACGCGAACGCCTCGATCGTAGAGCTCGCGAACGGCCGTTCGGGCGTTCGCATCGGTGTCGCTCGTGAGACGGTCGAGGTGCTGGTCCACCCGACGGACGTTGAGATCGATCCGCTCGATCGGGGCGGTCGGGCCGAACGGAGGGGAGTTGTCGGAGAGGGAGAGGTGGCCGTGCGGAGGACGCCGGAACTCGGCCTCGGCGTCCGCGGAGTCGGCGGAGATCGAGAGGAGCTGGAGGTCCTCCAGGTACGGGATGGGCTTCTCGGCGTCCGCGACCCGAATGGGGCGGGTCCCCCGGACCAGGCCGGTCCGGAATCCGACGACCTCGGCCACCGATCGGCCGACCCAATCCTCGGGAGAATCGAGGAGCATCGTGTCCCCTTCGATGGGGCTTAGGAGGGGGCCGACCGACACGCGAGGGTACCCGAACCGACCCACGAAGACTCCCGGAGGGGAGGACCCGCTGAGCTCGCGACCCTCCAGCATGGGCAGGGTCTTCGCGAAGGCGTCATACCTCAGCAGGATCGGGCATACCGGCTTTCCGCACAGGAGCTGGGCGGAGCGGCACTTCAGGCACAGCGTGGGATCGGCGTCAATGCCTGGGATGCCGTAGGAGAGGGCCGGGAGCCCCCGATCCTCGAGTACTGGGAAGGTCGAGGCGAACGAACCAGCGTCCATCGGATCTTTCGGAGGTACCGGGGACTCATCAAGGCCGCCTCCGAGGTGGTGAAACGGGTAACGGTTTACATTTCGGGTCCAGTCGGTCCGGACGGAGGGCCTTCGCCCTCCCCCGAAAGGTCGACGGGACCGGGCCGGGGGGCTTCACGGGCTGATCCGGTCCCAAGTGTTCTTCGAGGCGACTCCGATAGGACGGGACGTCGCAGCGACGGGCTTCGCCTGAGCGACATGCTCAGGTCCCGAGAACGGCTCGAGGAAGTGCGCCGAGCGGGCTACGACTCGTTCGCCGCGCCGTGGATGAGCCCGAGCGCGGTCGTCCGCAGGCTCGAGATGGTCGGCGAGGCTGCGAGTCGGATTTCCTCGTCTCTCCGGAAACACCACCCGGAAGTCGAGTGGGAGAAGATGCGGGGGTTCCGTTCATTCTCTTAGCGTGAGTACTGGCGCATACGACCGGAGCTTGTCGGGAACGCCGTGATCGAAATGCCCGCGCTAAAGGACCAGCGGGCCCAGATCCCGGGGTCGTCCGTAAAACTCAGATCCCTCGCCCCCGGACCCGGGCCTGTGCGTTCGGAACGCTTGCGATTCGTATCGCCAGGGATGGGGCCGGTTCGACGCCCGTCCGGCTGTCGATGAGGTCACCGGGCTCGGAGCCCCGCGGCACCGGGCGATGATCCGCGACCTCGTCGGGGCGGCGGATCGTGCAGGCGGCGCCGCGTCGGAGTAAAATACGGGGCGGCGCGTGGAGCCGCGCTCACGGGACTGTGGGGTAGCTTGGTCCATCCTTCGGGGTTCGGGACTCCGAGACGCCAGTTCAAATCTGGCCAGTCCCACTTGCCATGGTCATGCCTGCCGCGCTCGACGCGTTCCGGCCGCCGATCCGGATCTCGGCCGCTTACCGCCGACCCATCGCCGATCACTTCGTCCGAATGAAGCGCACGTCGGGGCTCTCCGCCGCTCGCGAACGATGACGAGCGCGCGGTGGACGAGGAGGCTACCCCGTGCCCTCGAACGGAACCCGCGGAGCCATTCGAGTGGCTCCGGCCGGTCGGTGAGCCGGTGGAGGTCGTCTCGAACGCGGCCACCGATTCCTCGAGCGAAACCCGGCTCCACGAGCTTATAGGTACGTCTGTCTGAGTTCATTTTCCTACGTAGCGAGGACGGTGCGGCGACATCGTGTGATGCATTGCTACCGGTGCGGCCATATGGGGACCCCGCGCCGCAGCGGTGAAGTTCGGCGCCCGCGGCAAATCTCCCCACTACGGGTTCCCGAAGGTTCGCATCCCGACGTAGGGTTCCGGCTTCGGAATCGAGGACAGGATCGGCCAACGCCAGAACGAGATCCTCCGACTCGCCCGAAGATGCGGCGCCGAGAACGTTCGGGTGTTCGGATTGGTGGCTCGAAAGGCCGCGCCGCCCATGAGCGATGTCGACCTTGCCGTCGACCCGGTGGGGCCGGATCGGTACCGTCCCATCGACCTCGCGCTCGCCCTTACGAATGCCCTCGGACGTGGCGCGCCCCGGGCTCGAGGGCGGTCCGATCGGATCAGTGCCGGGGGGCGCGCGCCCGACCTTCCGGGCCGAAGGCGAGATACTCGTTCCCGTCCGGGTCGCAAAAGCGGATCGTCCACTCTCCCCACGGCTCGGCATAGGGTCCGAACGTGATCCGGGCGTGCGCGTGCTCGAGGCGGAGCGCGAGGGCGTGGACGCTGTCCGTCTGGAACGCGAGCCCCGTCGCCCGGCCGATGCGCGAGCTCGCGTCCGAGTACGAGGGCTCGCCCCAGGAGCGATCCGGGACCGAGAGCGAGAGCGCGACGGCCCCGGGGCCGAGCGACAACTCGAGGCGGCCGTTGGCCGGCTCGTCGACGCGGATCGTCAGGCCCAGCACGTCTCGGTACCACGCCTTCGCTCGCTCCCGGTCCCGTACGAAGACGCTGACGCGCTGGAGCTGGGTGAGCCGACCCGAACCGTGGGCGGGCGCCGGCTCGAGGTTCACGCCGGCCGCGGCCCGATCGGGATCCCACTCCCAGACCTCGCACCGGGTTCGGGCGAGGCCGGCGAAGGGGTCCCGTCGGATCGCCCGTCGGGCTTCGCCGAGATCGCTCGCGCGGAAGAGGAGGAAGTGACCCCTCGGTAGGGTGAGCGAGCCCGCGGCCACGAGACGCCCCGTCGCCTCCAGGTGGTCGAGGAAGTCGCGGACCGTCCGCGGGACCGGCGCCTCGTCCGGCTCCCCCTCGCCGAACGTGGCCACGCGGAGGTAGAGGCGGTGGGGTTTGCGCCCCGGTCGGCGGTCCACCGCGCCCATCGCTCTCCCGGACGCGAACCACGGCTTAGAGTCAGCGGGTCGGGCGACGGGGCCCGCGTAAGGGCGGTCCGCCGGTCCGTTCGGCGGCGCCGCCCCCGGGCCGAGCCGACTGCGATCTTCTCGGGCCCGGACCGCTACGAGAACAGCGTGGGACCCACCCTCCGCTCGCCCGGATCGGGCCCGCGCGGCGGGCCGGGGAACGAGCGCCAATTGCTCCAGGCCTGTCGAGGGTGGCGGAGCTCGAACTCGCGCACGAGCGTGCGGGCCTCCAGAGGCTCTTCGAGCATCCGGGTCAGGCGCGCGAAGATGCGATCGGAGCCCAGCGCCTCGAAGGCGGCGGTGGGGTCCGCTCCCCAGAGGTGCTGGAGGAACGCGAAGTACGGCATCGCCCGAAAGTACGGATGGCGGAGCAACGCTCGGGGATAGCCGGAGAAGTCGTGGTCGTGGGCGAAGCTCTCCACGAGGACCTGGGCGCTTGCCATCCCGCTCGCGATCCCCTCCGCGAAGAGCGGGTCGGCGGTGCCGAGCGCGTCTCCCACCAGGGCGACCCGGCCCCGGGCGGCGGGCCGGAGCCGGTAGAGCGGGATGATCCAGTTCGCGAACGAGGAGCAGTCGGTCGTGGTGAACCGGTGCGCCGCCGCCACGGCGCGATGGCGCAGCGCGAGCAGGTCCTCCGACTGATCGCGCCGAAAGCCCGTCCCCACCACGATCCCGTCCGATCGCCCGAACAGCCAAGAGTACCCCCAGCCGCGGGAGACCCCGAGGGGCGGGAGGAGGATCGCCGCGAACGCCGAGGAGGGGCCGGTCGTGTGGCACTCCGTCGTCACGGCGACCTCGTCGTTGGGGAACGACCCCCGGATCGCCTTCCCCCAGGCCGAGCCGGCCCCGTCGGCCGCGATGAGGAAACGCGCGCCGTCGAGGCCCACCGGCCGGTGAGAGAATTCCGCGCCGGCATCGACCGCGCGCTCGCGCCACCACGCATCGAATTCGCGGCGGTGCACGAGCGCGACGAGACCCTCGCGGAGCCGGGCGGTCCGCGCCGTCTCTCCGTTGGGGCCGAAGAGGTAGAGGTCGCGCACCGCTTCGGCGAGCCGGGTCCGGTCGAAGGACGGTTCGAGCGCCCGGATCAGGTCGAGCGCCTTGCGGGTGAGCCCGCCGCCGCAGAGCTTGTTCCGAGGGAACTCGGCCGGGTCCACCAGATGGACCGAAAAGCCGCGTCGGGCGAGCGCGTTCGCAGCGTAGCTTCCCGTGGGCCCCGCTCCGAGCACTTCGAAATCGTACATCCCCGTCCCTCCCCCCGCTATCCCTGACCCGGGACCGACGGTCGTCCGGTCCCCGGGGGAGGACGGCAGTACGCGCCGCTATCGATCTGCCGCAGCTCCCGCAAGCCCTGAAGCATGCTCCAGATGCCCACGCCGCCCACCACGGCGAGCACCAGACCCGTGGCGATACCGAACGTGTCGAGGTTCGGGATCGGGTTTCCCGTCTGGATGCCCACGTCGGCGATCCAGGGGAAGAGCACGAGGAACGCGCCCACGCCCGCGAAGAGCATGCCGCCGTAGTACAGGGTCCGTCCGCCGGTGCTCCGGCCCAGGTAGCAAACGTCGTCCGCGCTCAGCTTGCGCACGCGCGCGAAGTTCGCGAAGACGGCCCCGAAGACCACCTGCATCGCCATCGTGCCGAGGCCGAAGGCGACGCCCACGAGCGGGGCCCAGATGAGCGACGGCACCTCGGGGGCGAGGACGAAGGTGAGGATCGTGGCATAGGCGCCGAACCCGAACCCCGCGATGAGGCCGTGGACGGCCGCCATCGGCAACGGTACCTGCTGAAGATGGGCCGTCTCCGTCGGCGTTCGGGTCGCCGAGCCGCTGTGGTGCTCCTTCCCGTGCAGGAGGACGTCGAAGGGGAGGTGGGGGTACCTTCCCCGGAGGATGTAGCTGCCTGCGATCGCCATCGCGATCCCCACTGCGATGTAGACGGGACCGTCCAGGTTGTACTTCGTGTAGATCGCGGCGAGACCGAGGAAGCCGAGGGTGGTGAGGAGCGCCCGTTGCGCCGTGAAGCCGGCCGAGAAGGTGAACCCGGCCTTCATCCCCTCCTTGGTGCTGTAGCTGCCGATGGCGTAGCTGAACGTGATCGGCCAAGTGTGCTCGTCGGGTGTCGCGCCGTGGAGCAGCCCCAGGACGAAGGCGATGGCCAGGATCGTAGAGACGGTAAGCCCCGGCGGCGGGTTGAGGATGATGGCGAGGTCTACCACCGAGGACCCCAAACGGGTTACCGCGGAGGTTCTAGCTTAACCCTTCGGTGAACGCCGGGTGACGGGGAGGGCCCGACGGGGAGGCCCGTTGCGTCCGCCCCGCGTCAGGTCCCCTCGGAAGCGAGCCGGCCCAGCGCGTGGATCGTCCGCTCCGCGTCGCTCGGGGGGATCCCGCCGAAGTCGACCATCGCGAGCAGCTCGTCCACCCCGGCGGCGGCCAGTTTCCTCAGGCTCTCCCCGGCGGACGAAGCGTCCCCCAGGATCGCCAGTCCCGAGGCTTCGACGTCGTCGGCGCGCGCGTGCCGAGGGTCGGCGGCGACCTTGCGCTGGTAGTACGTGCTCGAGGTCGCGAGCCGACCGTCCAGATACGCCTGGAGCGCCTCGCGCGCCGGCCCGACCCGGGGGCCGACGTAGACGTGCACCGCCACGGCGACCTCGCCGTGCGCGGGGGGCGGAGCCGCATCGCGGAACTCCCGGATCTCCTGGGCGAGCTCGGGGATCGATCCTACGGTCGCGTACGGGATCAGGGCGAGGGAGACGCCCCGCCGAGCGACGAACGGGATCGCCTCCCGGCGTTGCGCTGCGATCCAGATCGGAGGGTGCGGCCGCTGCACGGGAAGGACGTTCAGGCGGACCGGCGCGGCCTGTGGCCGGTCGACCCTCACCTCTTCCCCCGCCCAAGCCTTCAGGACGGTGTCGAGGGCCCCGTCGAACCTCTCCCGCTTACGCTCTGGGTCGATCGCGAACGCCGTGAGCTCGTTCGGGAGGTAGCCGGAGCCGCAGCCGAAGTTCAGGCGCCCGTCGGTGAGGCGGTCGAGGACGGCGAACTGTTCCGCGACCTCGACGGGCTCGTGGAACGGCAGCACCGTCACGAGGGAGCCCAGCCGGATCCGACGCGTGCGCGCGCCCATCGCCGCGAGGAGGATCGCCGGAGACGGAAGGAGCCCGGCGGCCCCGAAGTGGTGCTCGGCGACCCACACGCTCGAGAGCCCCGCGGCGTCCGCGGCCTCGGCGAGCCGGACGGCCTCGGCGAACCGTCGTTCGTTGCGCGCGGGGTCGCGCGGATCCGGGTCCACTACGGAAAAGATGCCGACCTTCACGGTTCCCGCCGTGCCCTCGGCCTAGAAGGCGTTGCTCACGTCGGCCACGGACGGTCCACGAACGCAGAATCCCATCGCGGCGGGGCTCACGCTCACTCCCCCGATGCGGGATAGGTCGCCGACCGAAGCTTGCGCACGATCCTCGGGACATCGTCGCGCACGAACTGCCCCACACGTTCGGGATTCACCGGAGGTCGTCCTCCCCTTCCGGACGTTCTCTTCGATGATCTCGGCATGGCGGAGCATCTCCGCCACCAGGAAACGGTCCCGTCGCGTGCCCTCCCTCACAGGGGACCACCTCCGCCGCCACGCGGGAGGCCATGGCCTCCGGTAGCTGACCGTCCTCGATCAGGTCGACCCGCCGACCCAGCAAACGCTCGAGCTCCGCATGGAGATCCGAGAAGTCGAGCCACGACGCCGAGGGACGGAGCGTGACGAGCAGATCGACATCGCTCGAGGCCGAGGCTTCGCGACGCCCCACCGAGCCGAACACCCGGAAGCCAAGCACCCCGCGCTCGCGGCCCATCCGGAGGATCTCCGAGCGGTAGGGTCCCAGGATCTCATCGATCCCGAGCCCGGAACCGCGCCGGACCGCGCGGACGACGGGCGTCCGCCACCGGGAGGACTTGCAGCGAGGACAGGTGCGCAGATACCGACGGCGCATGCGCCGAGTGGGGGCGCAGCGACAGCACTGAGCCATCCGAACCTTCCGTTCCGCCACCGTCTCCCCCGGCCTATGAACGCGGTGGAACTTACTTATCTGTATGGGCGCAGCTGGATCCGAACACGCGCACCGAACGTCGCCGGCTCTGTCCCACGCATCGGCGAGGCCCCCCTGCTGTCCCCCTCGCAACAGCGGGGCGGTGAACGTGCCGCGGACCACGACGGTGGCATCCCCCGCCGAATACGTCCCCGGAAGATGTCGCGAGGAGCTCAGGGGTCGGTGCGCGAGGGTCGGCGACGGGAGGGGCGGGTGGGGCGTGCATCTCGGACGCGGCTCCGTGGGCAGCGACGGTCCGGCCGTCCGGCATGGATTCGCTGGAGAATACCCCTAGGTATCACGGTGTGGCTACGGACCAAGGGCGAGGGAGTAGCCGGCCGCGGAATCGGGGGATGGCCCCCCGAGGAGCCGTTGCCGCAGGAGATGCACTCGGGCCCGGCGAAGTAGGCGCAACGACTATAGCCGACGGCTTTCGTCGCGGACGATGGTCGAAGAGGGCCTCGACCCGATACTGATCCAGGTCACGATCCCGCTGCCGACGGCGATGATCTTCCGCGCCTGGACCGACGCGAAGCAGATCGAGGGGTGGCTGTGCGATTCCGCGAAGGTCGCCGGCTCCGAGGGCGGTCCCTACGAGCTGACGTGGAAGAGCCCGGAGCCGTTCACGAGCCGCGGGAAGATCACCGCGCTCCATCCGGACCTCGACCTCGAGTTCTCCTGGACCGGCCCTCCCTCCTTCTCCGACCTGATGAACGAGCCTTCGGCCCGCACGCACGTCTACGTGCGGCTCCAGGACTCCCCCGAAGGGATCGACGTGACGCTCGAGCACGTCGGGTGGCTGTCGGGGGAAGCCTGGGAAGAGGCCCGGTCCTGGCACTTCCGCCTCTGGGACGAGCGGATGACGCGTCTGAAGGAGTACCTCCTCCGCCAGGCCTACGGATAGCCCGGCGGATCCACGGGATCGGGACCTACCGGTTCCGGGGCGCGGGGGAGTAGGCCGGGCACGGGCCGGGCCCGCAGATCTCGCACGGTCCGGTGGGCGCCAGTCGGAAGTTCCCGGAGCCCTCGATCAGGACGACCGACATGTGCTGCGTGGGGAGGTGGCCGCACCGGCATCGGAATCTCTGCACGGCGCCGGTAGGGCCGGGCGACTGCCGCCCCGACGCAACCGCCATCGGCTGCCCCAGTTCGGCGAGGGATTAAAGGCCCGTCGGACGCGCCGACCGGGTTCGCTGGGAGTTCCTGCTCCCTCGGAGATTTGGGATGGTTGGATCATCACTTCGGGCGCTGCACGGGGCCGGCCCCGCGCCGATGGCGATCGCCGCGGTCGCGCGACCCCTAATGACGTAATCCGAGGCGGATCCCCGAACGGCCGCGAGGCGGCCTTGGGCGACTACACCGAGAATCCGTAGGTCCGTTCGAGCAGCCGGCGGAAACTCAGGTACTCGGCAAGAAGTTCGCGGCCCCGCGTCTCGATCCGGTAGACGTTGCGCCCATCTTCCCAGTGGGAGCTGATCAGCTGGCGCTCCTCGAGCTGGGAGAGGATCGTAGAGAGCTTCCCGTGCGTCAGGTTCGCCTTGCGCAGGAGGGCGGAAATCTGGCCCACCCCCTGGTCGAGGCAGAGAAGGACCTCGACCACGAGTTCGATCTCGGTCCGTCGGACCTTGCCGGTCCCGTTGCCGCGGCGGGCGGCGTGGTTCCAGAGCGTGATCGGGTCGAGTGCCCCGTCCATCCCTCGGTTCACCGTCGACATCCGATAAACACCCAACTCTTCCTTCGATTCCGCGTCCGGTTCGATTCCCGAACGTCTTGGCGGCTTATGGATTCAGAGGGTATTTAGCCATGCCGCTGGACTTCTGCCCTCCGAGCGAGACGCCGTGCCAATCGGGCTGCCGGCCCGCGTCGACCGCCGCGCCCCGCGAGCCGCCTACGGCTCCGGCTCTCTCGGCGGCGGCGCGCGAGCGCCAGGGTGATGAACACGAGGATGAGCACGCAGTTCGTGTGTTGCTCTGGGTCGGGGTGTCACGCACGGGTCATCGTGGCTCGAGGGGGGCAGGGCCCGCCGTCAGAGCCGGCGTCCGCCAACTGATCAAGGGGAGGAAGGGGTTCGGACCGACGCAGCTCCTGTCACGATAAGGTCAACAAGACCAGACTGTAGGTATTCGTGATCACCACGATCCCGCTCGCCGGAGCGATCGATACACCGCCCATTGCGGACGCGGTGAAGGTGTAGGTTCCCGGAACCACATAGACCGCCGCGAGCAGGCCGCTCGTCGTGAGCGAGACACTCTCGTTGAGAGCGGCGCTGTGGATTGTGACCGACCACGTCGCACCGATCCCCGAGCCGGTGGCGACGAAGAGGATCGAGAGCGCGGGATAGGGAAGATAGTCCCCGCCGCTCGCGATGAGTCCGGCCGCGTTGTAGGGGAGAACATACGTCCCCGGGATGGCATCATACCAGAAGTTACCCGCCTGCCAAGAGACCCCGACGATGCTTCCCGACAGCGCGTAGCCGTTGAACATCGTCACTTCGGAAGAGGAGATGGGCTGGGGGAGATTCCACTGGTCGAGGTTGAGCTGCGGGGTTCCGAAAAAGATGTTGTCGTTGAGTCCGAACGCGGTGATCGTAGTGTCGACGAAGTTGTTGTAGAGGAGATCGCCCGCTTCGAATTCGAAGATCCCGACCGGCAGCGGCACCGGGATCCCGTAGTCGGACGCCGCGGTCCACATGCTGAGCGAGACGTTGGTCGCGTTGACGAACGTGTTGCCCCAGACGACGTTCTCCGTCGGGGCGGTCGCGTTGATCCCGGCGAGCAGGAGCGAGCTTCCCTGGCTCACGAACGTGTTGTCACCGATCAGGTCGTGATAGCCGCCCCATACCACGACGTTCGCCAACGGCAGGAAGCCGAGCGGGCCATAGTCGGCGTAGAAGAACCAGCCACTGATCCCGTTCGCACCCCATAGGGTCACGTTGGAGGCGTTGTAGAATTGGAACTGGAGGTTGTTCGTATAGGGGAGCCCGTAATGCTTGAGGGCCGCGTCGTAGCCGGACTGGTACGTTACGTTGAGCAGGGACGGATGGGCCAGGCTCACGTACGCGCTCGTATCGGCCAATAACACCCCGGGGAAGACCGGGTACAGGTAGTCGTTGAACTCGCCGAACTCGGAGGCGATGCCATGGCCGTCGGGGGGCGCGTTGTTCACGATGAGGTAGGGGTTGGTGAGGGTCCCGCTACCACCGGAGGAGATCGCCGCGAGCTGGGCGTTGTTCCACGCGAAGAGCGGCGTGTAGACCCCGCGGCTCATGTTCGTAGCGAGATCGAACGTTTCCGACTGCGTGCCGCCGTTGACCAAGGTGATGCTCGTGTTGATGGGGGTGTGGTCGCTCAACGTAGCGGCAACCTGGTAACTACCGGGCGGCACCACGTAGTCGAACGCGGTCGAAGTCTGCGTCGGGGCCCAGGACGCGTAGTTCACGTTCTCCTTCGACCCGTTGGTGAAGAAGATGAACGAGTTGCTGGGCGACAGCGTGCCGGACACGGTAGCCTGTCCGAGGTTGCCGCCGGGTGTAGAGTTCCAAAACGGCATCACGAACGACGGGCCGGTGTGGAGGTCGACGATTCCCGGCGACGTGTAGGTCTCGGAGATCCCCTGGGAGGTCTCGCCCGTTTCGGAGCCGACGTTCCACGCGCTCGGCGGGAAGACATACTGATGCGTAGCCGAGTCCCAGTACATCAGCGACTCCATGCCGCTGATGCCGTAGACGGAGGTCGTCGTTCCGCCCCCCGGCCCGCCGATCATGATCTCGGCGTCGTAGGGGATGAAGCCGGTCTGGGTGATCTGGGAGCCGCTGACCAGGTAGGGCGACGCCGGGACCTTCCCGATGGGCGTGGTCGAGTTGAACAGGACGGTGTCGTAGACGCCGGACGCTTTGCTCTGGCCGGTCGCCCCTTCGATCACGTTGTAGCCGAAGCGGACGGTCGTGTAGCCGAAGCCGGTGGAGGCCAGGTTCGTGATGCTCGTGTTCAGGTAG
>JAKAZU010000095.1 GCA_021826525.1 Thermoplasmata archaeon | reverse complement strand
CCCGCTCGTGGTCAGCGCTGACCCGCTCGCACTGACCGTGCTCCAGCCGCCGGGCGAGTACGGGGCCGACATCGTCGTCGGGGAGGGCCAGGGATTCGGGATGCCTCCCAGCTTCGGTGGGCCCCTCCTCGGCCTGATGGCCTGCCGGCGCGAGCACGTGCGCTTCCTGCCCGGCCGTCTCGTGGGCGCGACGCAGGACGTGAACGGTCGGCGTGCGTACACCCTGACCCTCCAGACCCGCGAGCAGCACATCCGCCGTTCGCGAGCCACTTCCAACATCTGCACCAACCAGTCGCTCGTCGCGCTCGCGTTCGTTCTGTACGCCTCGAGCGTCGGGCCCACGCGGCTCGCCCGGCTCCAGGCCGAACTCGCGGAGAAGGCGCATGCTCTCGCGACGGCCCTCCATGGCCTCGAGGGCCTCAAGGTCCCTCGATTCACCGCCCCATTCCTCGGCGAGTTCACGATGGAGCTCGCCCAGGGGAACGCCGTGGGATTCCTGGACCGCATGCTCGCGAAGGGCGTCCTGGCCGGCCACTCCCTCTCCGATCCTCGCCGCGCCGTGAAGTCCGGGCCCGAGCTCGTCCATGTGGCTCCGAGCCAAGCCGCGGACACCGCGGACATCCGCAAGTACGTGAGGGCGGTGCGCGAGACGCTCGCACCCGGTCCCGCGGGGGGCCCATGACATTCCGCCAGGCGCGATGGGACGAACCCCCACTGTGGGAGCTCGCTCCGCCGAAGACGGCGACCACGAACGGCCCGGCGATCGCCCTGCCCGGAATGCCGGACCGATGGCGGCGCCAGACGGCCCTCCGATGGCCCGAGCTCAGCGAGCCCGAGATCGCACGTCACTACACGCGGCTCTCCCAGATGAACTTCGGGATCGAGACCTCGGCGTATCCGCTCGGCTCGTGCACGATGAAGTACAATCCGAAGGTCTCCGAGATGCTCGCCCGCCGGCCCGGCGCCGCCGATGTCCACCCCTACCAGCCCGAGAGCACCGTCCAGGGTTCGCTCGAGCTCATCTATCGCCTGGAGAAGCTCCTCGCGAAGGTCACCGGGCTACGCGAAGTATCCCTCCAGCCGGCGGCCGGGGCCCACGGGGAGTACGCGGCCCTGCTCATGGTGCGTGCCTACTTCCAGGACCAGGGGAAGCTCGGGCAGCGCACGGAGGTCCTCCTCCCCGACACGGCGCACGGCACCAACCCCGCTTCGGCCGCGATGGCCGGCTTCACCACCCGCGAGATCCCGTCGAAGAACGGGTGCGTCGACCTTGGGAGGCTCAAGGAGGCGATCTCGGAGAGGACCGCGTGCTTCATGCTCACGAACCCGAACACCGCGGGGCTGTTCGAGTCCGACATCATGTTGATCGCGCGCACGGTCCACGATGCGGGCGCGATGCTCTACTACGACGGAGCGAACCTCAACGCGATCATGGGCGTCTCGTCCCCGGGAAGAATGGGGTTCGATGTCGCGCACCTGAACCTGCACAAGACGTTCGCCACTCCCCACGGTGGCGGGGGTCCCGGGGCCGGCGCCCTCGGCGCCGGGGAGGAGCTTGCTCCGTACCTTCCCGTCCCCCGGGTGGCCAAGGACAAGCGCCGGTACTACCTCGACTACCAACGGCCGAAATCGATCGGCAAGATCAAGACCGGCTACGGCAACTTCGGCCTCGACCTGCGCGCGTACGTCTACATCCTCTCCCACGGCGAGGAGGGCCTCGCCCACGTCTCCCGACGCGCGGTCCTCAATTCGAACTACCTCGCCGACCGGCTCGGGAAGTTCCTCCCGCGACCGTTCGGCAAGCTCGTCAAGCATGAGTTCGTCCTCTCCGGTGCTCGGCTGAAGAAGGAAGGCGTCCGGACGCTCGATCTCGCCAAGCGCCTGCTCGACGAGGGCGTACACGCCCCGACCGTCTACTTCCCTTCGCTCGTGGAGGAGTCGCTCATGATCGAGTTCCCGGAAACAGAGAGCCGACGCGAGCTCGATACGTTCGTGGAGGCGTTCGACCGCGCGATCCACGACACCCCGCAGCACCTGCGGGAGGCTCCGAAGAACCTCTCCGTCGGGCGCGTGGACGAGGTGCGCGCCGCCCGCGAGCTCCAGCTCTCATGGAAAGACCTGCGCGCGGTCCCGGTCCCCTCGGCGCCCGCGGCACGGCCCGCGACGACGCCCTCACCGCCGTAGCGCCTTCCCCGTACGGCCCGGCGGGGCCAAAAAGCTTCAAGCGGGCAAGCTCCGTGGGTCCGGCGATGAAAGCGCGCGTGGAGAAGGTGTTCGGGCATCTCGATCCGAAGCCGGAGGCCCTGTTGCTGGCGAACTCGGTGGATCCCCACCTCGATGGCAGTTTCTTCTATCTGTTCGACGTTCCAAGCGGGCTGTTCGAGGGCTCGGTCGCGGTCGCGTACCCGGATGGGAACCTCGACGTCCTGAGCTCGCCGCTCGAGGCCACGAGCGCCCACCTAGCGGCGAAGACCGACCGGCACCTGACGGTGCACGTGCCGACCTCCCGCGAGGAGAGCGACGCGACGCTCCACAAGCTGCTCGACTCGAAGGCGTCGGTGGGCATGAACTACCAGGAGCTGACCCACCAGCAGTTCCTGAGGTTCGAAAAGATGTTCCCGTCGGTTCGATGGGTCGACGCGAGCAGCGCGATCAAGCGCGCGAGGGTCACGAAGGACGCCGAGGAGCTCGGGCGCCTTCAGAAGGCCGCCGACATCGGCTCCGCCGTCGCCCGCGAAATCCCGGGGATGCTCCAGGAGAACATGACCGAGCTCGCGCTAGCGACCGAGATGAACTACCGCATGATGAAGCACGGAGCGAGCGGCCCATCCTTCTCGACGATCGTCGGGTTCGGGCCGAACGGCGCGGAGCCCCATTACTTCGCCGGCGGTCGCAAGCTCCAGAGCGGCGACTCGATGGTCTGCGACTTCGGCGCGTTCTACCGTCGGTACGCGAGCGACATTACGCGCTCCTTCCACTTCGGGAAGCGCGATGACGAGATGAAGAGGGTCCACGAGCTCGTCGAGGAGGCGCAGCAGGCCGCGCTCGCCGTGCTCCGACCGGGCGTGCCGGGAAAGGACGTCCACAACGCGGCGGCGAAGGTCATCGATGCCTCTCCGTACAAGGGCAAGTTCATGCACGGGCTCGGCCACTCCATCGGTCTCAACGTCCACGACGGATGGGGCATGAACCAGCTGGTCGAGGAACCGATCGAGGAAGGGATGGCCATCACCATCGAGCCGGGGATCTACCTCTCCGGGCACGGCGGCGTCCGCATCGAGGACGACGTGGTGGTCACGAAGGACGGTTACCGTTTCCTCACCACCGCTCCACGGGGATACCTCGAGGTCTCGGCGTGAAGTTCGGCGTCCTCACGGGGGGCGGCGACTGCCCCGGGCTCAACGCGGCGATCCGCGCGATCGTCCTGCGCTCTGCGCAGCGCGGACACTCGACCCTCGGGTTCCTA
>JAKAZU010000094.1 GCA_021826525.1 Thermoplasmata archaeon | reverse complement strand
ACGGGACCGGCACCGAGCAGCGGTTCAAGCCGGATCCGGAGATTTTCGAGACGCTCATCTTCGACCGCGATGTCGTCGAGCGGCGACTCAAGGAGCTGTCCTTCCTGAACCCGGCCGTCACGATCTATTTCGCGGACGAGCGGGACACGACCCAGGTGGCGTTCCATCACGCGGGGGGATTGGTCGAGTTCGTCGAGGACCTCAACACCTCGACCAATGCGTTGTTCAAACCCCCCATCTACCTGCACGCGAAGCGCGACACGACGGAGATCGAGGTCGCACTCCAGTACAACGACGGGTACAACGAGACGACGCTCGCCTTCGTCAACGACATCAACACGGTCGACGGCGGGACCCACGTCATCGGTCTGCGGGCCGCGCTCACGCGCACCCTCAACGAGCACGCGCGCTCCCGCGGGTTCATCAAGGGCGACAAGGAGAGTCTCTCAGGCGAGGACGTCCGGGAAGGGCTGGCCTGCGTCCTCTCGATCAAGGTGCTCGAACCCCAGTTCGAGGGTCAAACCAAGGCCCGGCTCGGAAATTCCGAGGTCAAGGGCCAGGTCGAGAGCGCGGTCAACGACAAGCTCGCCGAGTACCTCGAGGAGCACCCCGCGGTCGGGCAGGCGCTGATCTCCAAAGCCGTGCAGGCCGCCCAGGCACGCGAGGCGGCGCGCAAAGCACGGGAATTGACGCGCCGCAAGGGACTCCTGGAGGGGGGGGGACTCCCGGGGAAGCTCGCCGACTGCCACTCGCGTGACCCGACCGAGTGCGAGCTGTTCCTGGTAGAGGGGGACAGCGCCGGGGGGACCGCGAAGCAGGGCCGGGACCGGGAGTTCCAGGCGATCCTTCCCCTGCGGGGCAAGATCCTGAACGTCGAAAAGGCGCGGCTCGATAAGATGCTCCAGAACGACGCGATCCGTTCCCTGATCACCGCCATCGGGATCGGCATCGGGGACGAAGAGGACCTCTCCAAGCTGCGGTACCACAAGATCATCCTGATGACGGATGCCGATGTGGACGGATCGCACATCCGCACGCTGCTCCTGACGCTGTTCTACCGCAAGATGCCCGACCTGATCAATGAAGGGCACGTCTACATCGCCCAAGCGCCGCTCTTCCGGCTCCAGAAGGGCTCGAAGGTCGCTTGGGCCTACTCCGACGAGGAGCGCGACCGCGAAGCGAAATCGATGGGGGGCCCGAAGGGCGTCACGATTCAGCGGTACAAAGGACTCGGGGAGATGAACGCGGACCAGCTGCGCGAGACGACGATGCAGCGCGGCGCGCGTTCGCTCCTGCGCGTCACGATCGAGGATGCCCAGAAGGCGAACGATCTGTGCAAGGTCCTGATGGGGGAAGAGGTCGAACCCCGACGCTTGTACATCCAAGAGCACGCGGTCGAGGTCACGAACCTCGACATCTAGTCGGAGGCGCTCGCGGATGGCCCCGGTGCTGACGGTCACGGAGGCCCTTCGCGCGATCCATCCCGGCGGGCCGGGGGTCCCTCGAACGGTCGTCACGCGGGGCCCGAACGGGACCCTGATCGCCCTCGGAATCTTCGGGCCGCGCGGGGCGCTCCAGTGGCAGGGGCTCTGGCTCGCCAACGGCGAAGTGCTCCCGCTCGGCGGCACCGCTCCGCGGAGCGTACGTTCGACCACTTCGCAGCTCACCGGGCCGACCGCGCTCCTGGTCGATCTCGTCGAGTACGCCGGGGCCAATTACACCGAGCACCTCGTGGGGCTGGACGAGCGGATCGCCTCGTGGCCCACCTCAGCGGCTTCGATCCCGATCGCGGAGATGGAGGCGACCTCCCGCGAGGTGGCGGAAGCGTGGCGACGGGTCATCCGACTCGTCTCGCTCGTCAGCCAGCTCGGAGAGTCGCTCGGCTCCGCGTTCCCCGAGATCGGCCCGGTCCTACCGGAGATCCGCAGCGAGGCGGCGCGTCAGGAAGCGTTGTGCAGGGAGATCCAGAGCGTGCTCCGGGACGTCATTCTACTGCGGACCAGCCAGGACGGGAACCGGATCTCCGAATCGGCCGTGGAGCTCGGAAGGATATCCAACCAGATCAGCGCGCTCGCCAACACCTCCAATATCCGCATGCTCGGGATCGCCTACCTCGCGCTCGTGATCGCCCTCATCGGGGCGGTCGTGCTCATCCCGAACACGACCGCAACGATCCTCGGGATGCCGAGCGCGAGCTGGGTCTCGGGGTTCTGGGTGGTCGTGATCCTCGCGGCGACCTCCGTCGTGCCGATCGTGATCGTCTTCACGCGGCCCTGGGTCCTGAGCCTGGTACGGGGTCTGGGGGGCTTCGAGCGCACGAGCCGGGAGGGGATGCAGGACCTTCCCGAAGTATCGCTCGATGCCGCCGCGAGCACGGCCCCTTCCGAACCCCTTTTACCCCGAGCCCCGTAGCCCGGTCGTGAGCGACGGGGCGAAGCGCGGACCGGTCGTGCTCACCGGGGCGCTCCTCGTCACGCAGGATGCCCGGCGCCGGGTCGTGCGCGGAGATCTCCGCTTCGAAGGCGGCCGCTTCACCCACGTCGGCCCCGACGCCCCGCGCATGGGCGCGGAGGTCGTCGATGCGACGCCGTTCGCCGCGGTTCCCGGGTTCATCAACACGCACGGGCACGTCGCGATGTCGCTGTTGCGCGGGATCGCGGACGAGCGCGATCTCTCCGGGTTCCTCGAGACCCTGTTCGCGGTCGACGCCCGCCGGGTCGAGAAGGATGTTGAGGTCGGGGCCGCCGCGGGCATCGCCGAGATGCTCCTCGGCGGGACGACCTCCTTCCTCGATCTGTACTATCACGAGGACGCGGTCGCGCGCGCTGTCGATCGCCTCGGCATCCGCGGATTCTTGGGCTGGGCGGTCCTCGACCCGGAACTGACCACCCAGAAAGGCCGACCGCTCGATAACGCCCGAGCGTTCATCGGCCGATGGAAGGATCACCCCCGCGTCACGCCGCTCGCCGCACCTCAGGGAGTGTACGTCTGCTCGAAGGAGACGTGGCTCGGCGCCCGCGCGCTCGCGGAGGAGACTCGAACGCTCTGCCACTTCCACCTCTCCGAAACGCGCCGCGAGGTCCACGAACACGAGGCGAAGACGGGCCGACGACCCGTGATCTGGCTGGACGAGATCGGGTTCCTCGGCCCACGCATGATCGGGGCCCACGGGGTCTGGTTGACCCGGCGGGAGATCGAGATCCTGGGGACGCGCGGCGTGGGCGTGGCCCACTGCCCGAGTTCGAACCTGAAGCTCGCGGTGGGTGGGGTTTGCCCCGTCGTCGAGCTCCAAGGCGCCGGAGTTCGGGTCGGCCTCGGCACCGATTCGGTCGCCAGCAACAACTCCCTATCGATGCTGCGCGAGATGCACGTCGCGGGCCTCCTCCAGAAGCATCACCGATGGGACCCGGGTGCGCTGCCCGCAACAACCCTTCTGGACATGGCCACGATCGAAGGGGCCCACCTTC
>JAKAZU010000093.1 GCA_021826525.1 Thermoplasmata archaeon | reverse complement strand
ACGGCCGCTCTCACCGCGTTGTGCACTGGAACGCCGCCGGCCCGGAACGGGGTCGTCGGGTACCGGCAGTTCCTCCCCCGGTTCGGGGTGGTCGCGGATCTGCTGAAGATGTCCCCGCTCGGGGCGACCGCCTTCGGGACCCTGATCGGCCCGGATTGGACCCCGGATCTCATTTCCTCGGCGCCGCCGGTCTTCTCCCGCGGATTGAGGAGCACCGTGCTCACGCGCGAGGCGTTCCAAGGGAGCGGGCTCTCACGCGTTCTGTACGACGGGGCCGAGTTTGTCGGCTACACGACGGCCTCCGAGCTGGCCCACCAGCTGATCCAGATCCTCGGTCGCTCCACGCCGCCCGAGGTCGTCTTCGCGTACTGGGACGAGCTCGACACCGTCCAGCATCGTCGCGGACCCACCTCCGCGCTGTTCGCGTTCGAAGCGGATCGGCTGGTCCACCTCGTCGCCCATGTGGCGCGGGGACTCTCCCCGGAACGCGCGCGTTCGACGACGCTTCTCGCCACGGGCGACCACGGCCAGGTCCCTTCGGAGCTCGACCGGCAGATCTGGATCGACCGCATCCCCGAGATCATGCAGGAGATGGCGTGTCCGCTCGCCGGTGATCGCCGGTGCGGATACTTCTCCGCCCGGCCCGGCCGGGTCGACGCGCTGCGCCGCGCGCTCGAGCGACACCTGCCCTCGGGATCCCGGATCGTCGATATGAACGCGGCGCTCGACGCGGGCCTCTTTGGCCCGCCGCCGTACCACGCCGAGGTCCACGAGCGCCTCGGGGATCTGCTCGCGCTCGTGCCGGTTCCGTACGGCCTCGCCTACCTCGTCCCCGGAACGCCGCCGCCCCGGCGCCATCTGGACGGCTCCCATGGGGGCCTGGAGACGGCCGAGCTCCTCGTCCCGCTCGTCAGCGGGCCGCTCCGCGACTTCGGCTCCTTCTCCCCGGAGCGCACCGCGCTCGAGGGTGTCGGGCAACGGTAAAGAGCCGCCATCGGTCGATGGGTACATGGCCGCGCTGCGAGAGCCGATCGTCAGCGTGATGGGTCATGTCGACCACGGAAAGACCACGCTGCTCGATCGCATCTCGGGCTCGGTCCGCGCCTCGCAGGAGGCGGGCGGGATCACCCAGCACATCGGCGCGATCGAGGTCCCCGGAGAGGTCGTTCGCCGACTGTGCGAGGGCGTCCTGCGCTCCGAGCAGATGCACGTCCCGGGACTCCTGTTCATCGACACCCCCGGACACCGCTCCTTCGAGACGATGCGTCGACGCGGAGGCGCGCTCGCCGATCTCGCGATCCTCGTCGTCGATGTGCGCGAGGGGCTCATGCCCCAGACCCGAGAGTCGATCCAGATCCTGCGGCACGAGAAGACGCCGTTCGTCATCGCGCTCACCAAGATCGATCTCCTGGCCGGCTGGCGCAAGCCGACCGGCCGCGTACCGCTGCTCGATCAGATCGCGAAGGGAGGACCCGAGTTCGGCCGCACCCTCGATCAGCACCTGTACGAGGTCGCCCAGCAGCTCGACCAGATCGGATTCTCCACCGAGCGCTACGATCGCGTGAGCGACTTCACGCGGAACGTGGGCATCGTACCGATCTCCGCGAAGTCCGGCGCGGGGATCCCGGAACTCCTCGCTCTCCTCGTGGGGCTCTCCCAACGCTTCCTTGGGGAGGAGCTGGTCCTCGTCGAGGAGGGAGGCGAAGGCACCGTCCTCGAGCGGAGCGACCAGAAGGGCGTCGGACCGGTCGGGGATGTCATCGTCTACCGCGGTCGCATCGCGGTCGGCGACGAGATCGTGGTCACCGGCCGGGACGAGCCGTTCACGACACGCATCCGCGGCATCTACCGTCCGGCCGTGTCGCGCACGGGAAAGGCGCCCAAGGTGCCCAAGCTCGACTCCCTGTCGTCCGTCGAGGCGGCGGCCGGAGTGTACCTCGCCGCCACCGGCATCGAAGGCGCCCTGCCCGGAGGACTGCTCAAGGTCGTCCGCACGCCGGAGGAAGCCGCGCAGGTCCGCTCGGATCTCGCCCGCGAGAGCCATCCGGTGGCGGAGATCGCCGAGAGCGGCGTGGCGATCGCCGCCGACACCCTGGGCGGGCTGGAGGCGTTGGCCTTCGAGTGCCGGGAAGCGAAGATCCCGATCCACGAAGCGTCGGTGGGGCCGATCGGCCGACCGACCGTGATCCGCGTCGCCACGGTGAAGGAGCCGACCCACCGGGCCGTGCTCGCGTTCAACGTGCCCGTCCTCCCGGATGCCCAACCCGAGGGCGAGGCCGGGCCGGTTCGGATCTTCCGCAGCGAGGTGATGTACCGGGTGATCGAGGAGTACGGGAAATGGCGGGAGGAGCGCCAGCGCGCGCTCCAGGTCCAGCGCCGCCTCGAGCTCGTCCACCCGGCCAAGCTCCAGATACTTCCCGGGAACGTCTTCCGCGCGTCGAAACCCGCGATCGTCGGGGTCCGGGTGATCGGAGGAACTCTCCGCGCGGGCGTCCGCCTGATGCGCCTCGATGGCACCGAGATCGGCATGCTCCGCAGTCTCCAACGAGAGGGGACCTCGGTCGCCCAGGCGGAAGAGGGCTCCGAGCTCGCCGCGGCGATCGAAGGGGCGATCGTCGGCCGCAACGTCCAGGAAGGGGATCTCCTTCTGGTCGCCGTGCCGGAGTCCGCCGCACGGATCCTGCGCAAGCAGCCGCTCACCCCCGCCGAGACGGCTATCCTCGAAGAGGTCGTTCGGATCCACCGACCCGAAAGCCCGTTCTGGGGGCAGTGAAGGTTCAGCGATCGGGCTCGTCGCCGGGGGCCGGGTCGTCCGCGAGGTCGGGTTCCTCGTCCAGTTCTTCGAGATATCGATCGTCTTCCGCGATGGAATCCGGGACCGTCGACGAGGGACGCGAGTAGATCCCACCGCGCAGGAAAAGCCCGAGGAAGATCGCAACCCCCCCGATCCCGAGGAGCACGAGCGCTCCCGTGACGAGCGCGATCAACGACCACGTCGGAAGGTACGGGGTCGAGGGGACGTAGGTCGCCACGATGGTGCCGCTCACCGTGGCCGGAGTGCTCCCATTGTTCGTCAGCACGACGTAGACCGGAAGATCGATCCCACCGGAGCTGGTCCAATTCCCGGAGGCATTCCGGGCCCAGGAGACGAGCGGGGCCGTCGGGGTGCAGCTCGGATGCTGCGGCACGCACGGGAGCCGATCGTAGAGCGATACCGCGATCGGGTAATCCGACACCCAAGAGAAATAGATGTTCGCTGACGGAGCGCTCGCGGGAGCGATCTCGCTGGTCGCTGTCGAGTTGTCCAGGATGTAGGGAACATCGAGCGTTGCCGCCGAGATCTGGCTCGGGGGCGGCGGAAGGCTGATGATCGTGGCGATGAAGGTCGCCCCGACGATGGCGACCCCGATTCCCACGATGAGGAGTCCCTTGCGCACGGCTCCCTCCATCGGCGGGGAGGAGATACCCTTTGGCGGCGCCGAACGACCTGACCTCAGCGCGCCGGCGCGTATCGGGGATGTCTCAACGCCGGGTGGAGCGGGCGTGTCCGTCGCGTCCACGTCGCGGATCCTTCCCTCGGGAGCTGCCGAGCGTGCCGGGCCAGTCGCCCCCGCGAGGCCCGTGCTCCTTCCTCCATCTCTAGGCCGGTGAACATGGACCGTGAGCGGTTCGAAGG
>JAKAZU010000092.1 GCA_021826525.1 Thermoplasmata archaeon | reverse complement strand
TCCGGGGGCGAAACCCGGCGGCTGGAGCGTCCCGACGCACCGTTCGCTTTTAGACCCGCAAGCTTTGCGGCCCGCTGGACACGGTTGCGAGGGCGAGTCGTCGATCGACCGAGGAGCGGGGGCGCACGCTCCCCGATCCCATCGAGACGACTTCCCCGCGCTCCCGTCGATCCGAGGCGAACCACATGGCCGATATGGATTCGACGTGCATCAACACCCTCCGGTTCCTCTCCGTCGACTCGATCGAGAAGGCGAAATCCGGCCATCCCGGCCTGCCGCTCGGGGCGGCGCCGATGGCCTACGTGCTCTGGGATCGGTTCCTCCGTCACAACCCTCGAGACCCGCACTGGTTCAACCGGGATCGTTTCGTGCTATCGGCCGGACACGGTTCCGCCCTGCTGTACTCGCTCCTCCACGTGACGGGGTACGATCTACCCATCGAGGAGCTCCAGCGGTTCCGGCAGTGGGGCAGCCGAACCCCCGGGCACCCCGAGTACGGGCTCACTCCGGGCGTAGAGGCCACGACCGGCCCCTTGGGGCAGGGATTCGCGATGGGCGTGGGGATGGCGATCGCGGAGCGGCATCTCTCCGCGACCTTCAACGAGGAAGGCTTCCCGCTCGTGGACCACTACACCTACGCGATCGTCTCCGATGGAGACCTGATGGAGGGGATCGCCTCCGAGGCCGCTTCGCTGGCCGGAACGCTCGGTCTCGGCAAGCTGATCTATCTCTACGACGACAATCACATCTCGCTCGAGGGGCCGACGGAGTGGGCGTTCACGGAGGACGTCGCCGCACGGTTCGTCGCGTACGGCTGGCACGTCCAGAGGGTCCCCAACGGGAACGATCTCCCCGCGATCGAGGCCGCGATCCGCGCCGCGCAGGCGGAAACGGCGCACCCCTCCCTCATCTGCGTGCGCACCCACATCGGCTACGGCAGCCCGGTTCAGGACACACGCGAGGCGCACGGTGAGGCCCTGGGGCCGGTCAACCTCCGGGCAACGAAGGAGAAGCTGGACTGGCCGCTCGACCCCACCTTCCTAGTTCCGGACGTGGCCCGCACTCACTTCGGCGAGGCCGTCGCCCGCGGAGCGACGTGGCAGAAGGAGTGGGAGACCCTCCGGGAGAGGTTTCGGATCGCGTACCCCGCGAAGGCCGCCGCGTTCGATGGGCAGATCGCCGGAACGCTTCCTCCCCGATGGAGCTCGACCCTCCCGACCTTCGCTCCCGCCGACGGGCCCATGGCGACGCGGGACGCCTCCCAGAGCGCGCTGGACGCCCTCGCACCGACCTTCCCGGCGCTCGTCGGCGGAGCGGCTGATCTTTCCCCCTCGACGAAGACACTCCTGCCGGGAGCTCCGGACTACTCCTCCGTTGAGGCGAAGGGACGCAACTTCCACTTCGGGGTTCGAGAGCACGCGATGGTCGGGGCGCTCAACGGCATGGCGCTCCACGGAGGGCTCCTCCCCTACGGCGGGACGTTCCTCATCTTCTCCGACTACGCGCGGGGCGCCATCCGGCTCGCGGCGCTCCAACAGACCCACGTGATCCTCGTGTTCACCCATGACAGCATTGGAATGGGGGAGGATGGCCCCACTCACCAGCCGGTCGAGCAGCTCCTGAGCCTGCGTGCGATCCCCGGCCTCAACGTCATTCGCCCCGCCGATGCCAACGAGACGATCGCTGCGTGGCGGGTGGCCATCGAGCGGCCGGGTCCTACGGCCCTCGTGTTCAGCCGCCAGAAACTCCCGATCCTCGATGCCGGTAAGTATCCCATCGCGGAGGGCGTGCCCCGCGGCGGGTACATTCTCTCGGAGGCAGGGGCCGCTCCTCCGAGGCTGGTGCTCATCGCGACCGGGTCGGAGGTTTCACTCGCGCTGGCCGCTCAACAGCGGATCGCCGGCACCGGGGTGCCGGTTCGCGTGGTCTCCCTGCCTTCGTGGCGCCTCTACGACGAACAGCCCCGCTCGTACCGCGAGTCGGTCTTGCCTCCCGGAGTTCCCACGATCTCGATCGAAGCCGCAGTGACCCTCGGCTGGACGCGGTACGTCGGGGAGCGCGGAGCGTCGATCGGAGTGGATCGGTTCGGCGCGTCCGCGCCCGGCCCCATCGTGCAGAAGGAGCTGGGCCTCACGGTCGAGCATGTGGTCGAGGTCGCCAGGGGCCTGCTCGCCGCGTCCTCGAAGGGAGCTCGACCGTGAGGCCCCTGGCCGCCCTCCTCGCCCAGGGCCAGTCGCCCTGGCTGGACTACATTCGACGGAGTCTGCTCACCCAGGGCGACCTCGCGCGGATGGTGAACACGGACGGCATCACGGGCGTCACGATCAATCCGACGATCTTCGAAAAGGCGATCGCCGGCAGTACCGACTACGACGCCGCGCTGAGGGAGCTCCTGGCCCGCGAACCGCACCTCTCCGCCGCCGAGCTGTACGAGCGCCTCGCGATCGAGGACGTCACCCTGGCGGCCGACATCCTGCGCCCGGTCTACGATCGGACGAAGGGAGCCGATGGGTTCGTCAGCCTCGAGGTCGCGCCCGGACTGGCGCACAACACCTCGGGTACGATCGCGGAAGCGCGCCGCCTCTGGGCGTCGGTCCACCGGCCGAATCTCCTCATCAAGGTCCCCGCGACGCCCGAGGGGATCCCGGCGATCCAGCAGTTGCTCTCCGAGAACATCAACGTCAACATCACGCTGATGTTCTCCCTCTCGCACTACGAGGCGGTCGCCCAGGCGTACCTCGCGGCGCTCGCCCGCTCCTCGGCGCCGTCCCAGCTCGCATCGGTCGCGTCGATCTTCGTCAGCCGCATCGACACGGCCGTGGACAAGGTCCTCGACGCGTCGACGGACCCGCGGGCGAACGCCCTCAAAGGGAAGATCGCGATCGCCAACAGCCGCGTGATCTACGCCCGGTTCCAAGAGCTGTTCGAAGGCGCGGCGTTCTCCGCGCGGGCGAAGCAGGGCGCCCGACCTCAACGACTCCTGTGGGCCAGCACCAGCACGAAGGACCCGAGCCTGCGCGATACGCTGTACGTCGAGGAGCTCATCGGGCCCGAGACCGTGGACACGATCCCGCCGGCCACGCTGGCCGCGTTCGAGGACCACGGGGTCGTGCGGGGCAACACGGTCACCGAGGGAGTGCCCGAGGCCCGAGACCTGTTGAAGCGGGCGAAGGAGGTCGGGATCGACCTCGTCCGGATCACCGAAGCCCTTCAGGTCGAGGGCGTCGCGGCGTTCGCGGCTTCGTATGCGCAGCTCCTCGCCTCTCTCGACACCCGCAAGAAAGCGATCCTCGCCGGCGCGGTCGATCCGCAGGCGTGGAACCTCGGGACCGCGGCGAAGAGCGTGGAGCTTCGGATCCAGTCCTGGCAGGACGCGCACGTCGGCGATCGACTGTGGCGAGGCGATCCCACGCTCTGGCCGGCCGCCCCCCTTCCGGATGTGGCCGACCGACTCGGCTGGCTTCGACTGCCCGAGACGATGCGGGACGCGCTACCCGCGCTCCTCAAGTTCGCGGAGGAGGTCCGAGCGGACGGAACCCGCCACGTCGTCGTCCTCGGGATGGGCGGCTCCTCCCTCGCGCCGAACGTGCTCCGAAGGATCTTCGGGCCCCGCGAGGGCTATCCGGAGCTTCTCGTGCTGGACAGCACGCATCCCGACGCGATCCGCGCGGTGCGGAGC
>JAKAZU010000017.1 GCA_021826525.1 Thermoplasmata archaeon | reverse complement strand
CCGATCTTCTCAGTGACAATCCACGCCATCCTGCCGGGCGCAGCACCGCCGACTTATACCCCCGACCACTCCGAACGGAGATGGCCCCGGCGAACGTCGTACGGCATCGAGTCACGTTCGGCGAGACGGACGCGGCCGGGGTGGTGTACTACCCGAATTACCTCCGCTGGTTCGACGAGGGGACGCACGAACTGTTTCGATCCTTGAGCCTCTCCTTCAGGACCGTCCTGAGCACCCTGGGGCTCACGTTCCCGGTCGTGTCGGTGCACGTCGACTTCCGCGCTCCGCTCCACTACGATGACACGATCGAGATCCGCTCGACTATCGGGGAGTTGAGCGCGCGGACCATTCAGGTGGTCCACGAGGTCGCACGATCGGACGACGAGACCTGTTCGGGCTGGGAGGTCCGCGGTTGCGTCGCTGCGAAGAACGGTACGTTCGTGCCGCGAGCGATCCCCGAGGAAATACGTCGGAGGCTCGCATGACCGAGGTCGGGATCGAAACCACGCGGCTCCGGTACATCCTCCGTGGCTTCCCGCCGGAACGTGCCGCAACGTGGCTCCTATCGGACGGACAGGCCTACTACGCGCCGACCGACTCCTCGGAATTCCCAGTGGATGATCCGCAGGCCATGGTCGCGTTCTGGGGCACGCGCGCGTCGACCCCTCTCGTGCGCGTGGGGGCTCCGACGCGACTTCTCCCGCCGTTCCCCGTCCACCGAATCTTCTGTCCTGCGGTGAACTTCCGCTCCCACCGGGACGAGTCGGGAATGCCGATCCCGACGGAGCCGTACTTCTTCCTCAAGTTCGCTAGCTCGGCCGTCGCTGGCGGCAGCACGGTCGTCGCGCCGTACCAGGTCGAACAGCTGGACTACGAGGGCGAGATCGGCTACGTGCTCGGGCGATCCGGCCGGCACTGGGACGCGGAAACCGCCCGCGCGGCGATCTTCGGCTTCACGCCGACCAACGACCTCAGCCTGCGCGACTACCAGTTCCGGGAGCAGCCCCGGTTCGGCAAGAACTGGGTCATGGGTAAGGCGTTCGATGCCTCGCTCCCGATCGGGCCCTGGATCCTGCCCTGCGAAGTCGCCCCCGAAGGAGAGATGACCGTGCGGACCCGGGTGAACGGAGAGCTCCGGCAGGATGGGAGCACGCGCGACATGATCTTCCCGCCGGAGCAACTGATCGCTCGACTGAGCGAGGTGAACACGCTCGGACCCGGCGACCTCGTGCTCTCGGGAACGCCCTCGGGCGTCGCCGCCTACCAGGGCCATCGCTACTTGCGCGACGGCGACACCGTGGAAGTGGAAATCGGGGGGGTCGGCACCCTCCGGCACAAGATCGCGTTCGAGCCGCGCCCCTAGGAGCGCGCGCGACCGTCCCCAGCGACCGCGGCTCCTCAGAAGACGGCGAGCGGGGTGACAGGGGAGGCGGTCCCTCCCTGGATTCGAAGCGGGGCGCAGACGAACAAGAACTCGTAGACGCCCTGGGCGGCGAGCTCGTCGGTCTTGAGGTTGTCGATGAGACGGATACCACACTTCGTGATCAGGTACTGATGGACGGGGAGTCGCGTGCCGTCCCGCTCCGGTGGGCTCACCTCGCTCGACGGGGCGTCGGCGCCCGTCAGCGCCACATCGCGCTCGCCGAGCCACTGGGCAAGTCCGTAGCCGATCCCGGGGGACCGCTCGTAGTATTCGTTGTAGCGGTCCGGCTGGGACCAGAGCTGGGAGACTCCCGTGTGGAACAGCACGGCGTCTCCGGGGCCGACGCTCAGATGGTGATCCGCGAGGAATCGCTCCGTCGCGGCGACCGTAATGGGCACGCCCGGGGCCATTCGCTCCGCGCCTTCGGTCGCGTCGACGAGGACACCCCGCGTGACGATCGGCGGGCCGGATTCAACCCCGAGCTTCTGGGAGCCGGTGGGGAACGTGTTCTCGAAAGCGTCGATACCGTTGTAGAGCTTGTTGTCGAACGCGATGTGACTCAACGCGTCGAGGTGCGTACCCAGGTGGTCCGACATCTCGAGCCGGCAGAGGGCAGCTCCGAACTTGTTGGAAGTGGCCGAGCGGATCGGAGGGCGGTGGTCGTACACGCGCTGGGACGTGAGGTAATGGAAGGGGCCGTGCGTCGCGACCCGTCCCGGCATCCCGAGGGAGATCGGGTGGCCCAGGGGCAGCACCCGACCGGTCCGCACGAGTCGCACGGCGGTGAGGAGCTTCTCCGGAGTCAGGGTTCTCGCGGTGCCCAGAGTGTCGTCGGCCCCCCACTTCGTCGGGAACCAAGGTGCACCGGACTCGTACCACTCCGCCATCGGCAATCCATCAGGCCGGCTCGGGGCTGTCCTCGCGGTAGAGGCTCAAGGCCCGCATCGTCGGTGTGTTCGTGTAGGAAAAGAGGATCGACGGGGTGGTGCCGGTGGCCCGGTGCGAGTACTGGGCCCACGCGGGCACGACGAGGACGTCGTAGGGCTCCCACGCGAAGTCCTGTCCGTCGACCGTCAGCGTCCCTCTCCCCTCGACCCCCATGAAGATCGCGCTCGAGCTCCGACGTCGGGGTCGGAGCCTTACGCCGGGGTCGATCCGCTGGAGGTACGCGTCGATCGTGGGGAGGATCGGACCGCCGGTGAGCGGGTTCACGTACTCGAGGATCCGCCCTTCGCTAGGATGGTGCGCGCTTGCCGGGAGAGCCTCTAGGGCCGCTTTCGTCGTGGCATACGGGTAATTCAGGATCGGCGAGTACGCGGTCGAGCGGTGCTCGCCCACCGGCCGCAATCCCCGCCCGTAGGTCTTCTGCGAGCTGTTCGATGCGTCGCTGACCGGCTGATGCTTCGCCGGGAAGTCCTCGTAAAACATTCCCGAGACGGCGTTGATCAGCGGGATGTCGAGCGCGTCGAGCCAGACCACCGGTCCGTTGGCATCGTTGCCGTGATCGTGCCAGGTCCACGTCGGGGTGGTCACGACGTCGCCCTGCCCGAGGATCGTCTTCTCGCCCGCGACGTTTGTGAACGCCCCCGTTCCCTCCATCACGAACCGGAGCGCGTTGGGGGTGTGACGGTGCGCCGGAGCGATCTCCCCCGGTAGGAGGATCTGGATTCCCGCGTAGAGGGTCTGCGTGCTCGCGGCCTGCTCGCGCGGGAGACCCGGATTGAGCAGCATCAGGACCCGCCGGGGCGCCTCCTCGATGCTTACGATCTCGGCCGCCTGATGCACGAGGGGCCGGATCTCCTTCCACTTCCATTGGAAGGGCTTCTCCTTCGGAACCGGATGGGCGGGCATCAGGTCGTCGATCACCTGCCAGAGCGGGTGCATCTGTAGGTCCCGCACGCGGTCGAAGTAGTGCTTGTTCTCGTCCCCGCTGGATCCACGCGGCTTCGCCATCGAGCTCATAGGGCGATCTCCTTTCGATACTTCTCGGGAACCGGGGGCATCGTGAACCCGGTCGAGAGCAGGTACTCCCGTACCTCTCGGAAGTACTCTTGACGCATCGCCTCGTTGGAGCGCTTCTTCAGGCCCCATCGGACGAACGTCTCATTGTTCTCGGACGAGGCGGAGCCGAAGAAGTCCAGCGTCCGGGGGACCAGTTCGTTGAACGCCGTCTGGAGACGGGCGCGGTTTGTCGCGTCTTCGATCAGCAGCGTCCGGACGATGTCCCGTCCTAGGCCGACGTGGAACTTCTCATCGGGATACGTGTCCTTGGCCACCTTCCGCAGCGGAAGGTACGTGGAAGAGATCAGGTCGTCCAGCTCGATCAGCTCGGCGATGTCGACCACCGCCTTGATTGCGCCGAACTCAGCCCAGTCGACCATGGGGTAATCGAAGATCGTGAGCGGCTTCTTGTCCTTCCACTCCAGGCCCATCGCTTCGGCCAGCCGCGCGAAGAGGATGTGGTGGTTGAATTCCTCCATGGTGTTACGGCTCACCAGCCACTTGAACTTCGGGGTCGGAGCCATGCGGATGGCCGGCTCATCGAACGTGAGCGCGCCCTTGAGCTCGTTGACCGCGTGGCTGACCACGATCTTTCCGATCGCTTTCTTGTATTCGGGCGGGTAGCGCGCGAGGTCCTCCGGGCCGTAGACCTCGTCGGCGAACCTCTCGGCGGTCATCGTTCTTGGTTTCGGAGGCGTTCGGAGTTACTTAAGTCGCGCGACATCAGCATGAGATCGGTCTCCAGAGGGGCCAGGACCCCGCCCTCCTCCCAGACGTCAAACGCGCGCTCGAGGAACTCTGCGTCAAGGTGGGCGGCGTCGGGCGCACGGAGGATCCCGACCGGGCGAGGTTGGCTGAATACGAAGAGTTCCCTTCCCCGGACGCCGAACGTTTGCCCGGTATAGATTCGGGCCCGTTTCGAGCAGAGAAAGAGGACGAGCTCGGCGACGCTCTCTGCCGGCGCCACTCCCTTCACCGTCGCGAGGTAGTCCACGAGCCACGGCGTCGAACTCGGGATCGTTTCGGTGACCCGTGTGTGGGCGAACGGCGCGATCGCGTTCACCGTCACTCCGTAGCGGGCAAGATCGAGGGCGGCGATGCGCGAGAGGGAGGTGAGCCCCCCCTTGGCCGATCCGTAACTCGCCTGCCCGCGATTGCCGATGAGTCCCGCGCTCGAGACGAGGTTGACGATCCGACCCCACAATCGCTCGCGCATCCCCACGGAAAGAAGCCGCGTCAGGTAGAACGCGGCGCTGAGGTTGTTGGAGATCACTGCGTCCCACGACGACGGATCGAGGTTGAACACCATCCGGTCCTGCAGGATCGCGGCGTCGTTGACCAGGATCTCTACCGGCCCCATCGCCTCCGCCTCGGCGACGAGTGCCTTCGCCCCCTCGAGCGTGGCGGCGTTCTGCGTGGACGCGAGCGCCTTCCCTCCGGACTGTCGGATCTCCTCGGCGATCCGCGCCGCCAGCTCTGGATCCTCCGGCGTTCCGTCGATGGTAACGCCGGTGTCGTTCACCACGACCTTGGCGCCGGCGAGCGCCAGCTTCCGAGAGATCGCGAGCCCAATCCCCCTCCCTCCCCCGGTCACCAAGGCGACCTTGCCATCGATGCTCACACCCGCGCTACTCCACCGGGATATTTTGCCCCTGGGGCCGATCGAGCACGATGCCGGGAGCGGAGGGGTGGTCGAACGGACCGCGGACCCCTACCTCGAGCGCGTGCTGCATAAGCAGCGCGACCGGTGCGACTCAGGCACCGCTTCCCTGGTCCGATGCGCGGCGACTACGATCCGCGGGTCCCAACACCGGTCTACCCCCGGCTACGGGAACCGCCCTCCGTGCACCGGCGTGCTCAGGCTGCTCCGCTCGAAGCGGGAAAAAACGGGAAGTGCGAATCCGACGGTACAGCGGTCCCCCGTCCTCGACTGAATTCTGGGAATGGCCGGTGACGAGAGCTTCGGGAACTCGTTCGAGAGCTACACTCCCGCACTCTCTCCTACGTGCGACTCCTGGGTCCACCGACCCCGCCAGAAACGTGACAGTTGAACGAGTCCCAGCAGGACGGGCACTTCCACCAGGGGGCCGACCACGCTCGCGAACGCCACTCCGGAGGAGATGCCGAAGACCGCGACGGCGACCGCGATCGCCAGCTCGAAGTTGTTGCTCGCCGCGGTAAGACTCAGTGCGGCGGTGCGCGGGTAGTCCGCCCCCGCCCGCCGTCCCATTTCGAAGCTGCTCACGAACATGACGGCGTAGTAGAGCACCAACGGTATCGCGATCAGGAGCACGTCAAGCGGGGCGGCGATGAACGCGGCCCCTTGATAGGAGAACATGACGAGGATCGTGAACAGAAGTGCCCACAGTGCTAGGGGAGCGACCGCCGGAAGGAACCGCTCGGAGTACCAACGGTCGCCCCGCCAGCGTCGGAGGAGGACGCGCCCGGCGTACCCCGCAAGGAATGGGATGCCAAGGTAGAGGAGAACGCTCTCCACGACCACCGGCCAGGCGATGGTAATGGCGCCGGTGGAGACCCCGACCAGGGGAAAGAGTACGACGGTGAAGAAGAGGATATAGATGGGATAGAAGGCGACCTGAAAGAGGCTGTTGAACGCGACCAGTCCCGCCGCATACTCGCTGTGCCCGCCGGCGAGATCGTTCCATACGAGCACCATGGCGATGCACCTCGCGCTGCCGATGAGCACGAGACCGATCAGGAACGCGGGCTCCCCGCGCAGGAAGATCACGGCGAACGCGAACATGACGAGAGGCCCGACGAGCCAGTTTTGCAGTAGGCTGAGACCGAGGATCTTCGGGTCCCGGAAGACGGAGCCCAACTTTTCGTAACGGACCTTCGCGAGCGGGGGATACATCATCAACATCAGCCCGAGTCCGATGAACAGTGGCACAGGGGTTCCCGGCACCATCGCAAGCCCGACGACGGCTCGGAATCCCGGCGCCACGTAGCCGAGCAGGATGCCAATCCCGATGGCCAGAATGATCCACAGGGTGAGATACCGGTCCCGGAAGGATAGGCGACGGGGCCGAGCGAGCCCAGGAGACGCGTCGCAATCGTCCGAGGACACGGGCGGACACGCGGGATCCTTCGGGAGTTCCGACCGATTGGGGTCGGACTCCTCCGAACTCCTAGACTGCCCCATCATCTGCCTCGCCGTCGATCGGGGGTGGGCGTGAGTGGCTCGCCGGCTTGTTCACGAGTCCTTCGACCCCTTCCCAAACCCACGAGTCCACCTCCTGAAATCCCGGTTCGGGACGCTGCGCAGGATCCGAAGGGTGCCCGTCCTTCCAAGGGACGTCCGCTGGCATCGTCCCGCCCGGGGGAAGGCGAGGCACGCCGTCGTCATCACCCGGGCGGCGGAACGTCCCCACTTCGGAGAAACGAACCGGGGGAAGGCGCATCGGAACCTCGGCGCCGGTCGGTGCGAGGTGCCGGTGCGACCTCGAACGATCGCGGGGAATGGGCCGAGAAACTCGGTGTCGCGAAGGGCGACCTCTCGCGAGTGCATCCACCGTCCGACGGGTTCGCCGGAGACCGCAGAGTGCGAGGGGGCGGCACCCAAGGTCATTCTACCGATCCCGCGGCCACATCCTCCGCCACTCCGTTTTGGCGGCGATCGGATAGAACGAGCTCGGCTCGCAAGCTCCTCACGAGCTGCTGGATGCGATCACGGACCTGTCGGAAGCCTTCGTCGTTGAGGGTCGCGGGGTCGGGAAGCGACCAGTCCCTCAGTTCCATCGTCTTGAGTCGGGCCGGACAGCTCGCGTCATCGAGGCATCCCATCGTGATCCGTACCCGAGCGCGATCGATCATCTCCGCGGTCAACAGCTGTGGCGGATGGGGCGGAAGATCCCGCCCGAGCTCACGAAGCATGGGCCCGGTGCGCGGGTTCGCTTCGCGGGCCGGTCGGGTACCGGCCGAGATCGCCATCCATCCGGGAGGAGGATCGGCGTTGAAGATCGCCTCCGCCATCAAGGAGCGACACGCGTTCTCGACGCAAATGAACAGGGCCGTCCTCGGGGTCATCCCGTTCTCGTCCTCCGTTTCGTGGCGCGGATCGCCGCCGCGACCACCCCGAGCGAGGCTTGTTCCCGGAGCGAGTCAACGGGTTGAGTACGGGAGGTGACATCGATGTCTATCTCGGTGAAGCCCACCCTCCGCAAGAGGGTCGTGAGTCGTGGAATCTCCATGGCCCCGCTCGAACACGAGGCCCAGAGCGCGGGGTCGTCGCGCTCCTTGGCCGCGATCTTCCGGGTCGCGACCACATCCGAGACCGCGAGTCGGCCACCGGGGCGCAACACCCGATACGCCTCGCGGTACACGGCGTCTTGGTCGGGAGCCAGGTTGATGACGCAGTTCGACAGCACCACGTCCGCCGATCGGTCGGCCACGGGAAGATGCTCGATCTCCCCCAACCGGAACTCGACGTTGCGATAGCGACTCGAGCGCGCCAAGGCCCGGGCCTTGGCGAGTATCTCCGGCGTCATGTCCACGCCAATGACGCGGCCGCGGGGGCCCACCCGCTTCGCCGCTAGAAAGCAGTCGATCCCGGCGCCGCTTCCCAGATCGACTACCACCTCACCGGGGCGAAGCGACACTAGCGAGGTGGGGCTCCCGCATCCTAGACTGAGATTCGCGCCGGCCGGGAGCGTCGCCAGTTCGTGCGGATCGTAGCCGATCTGGATGGCCGCCGAGGGTTCGCAACAACCGTTGGCGGGAGGCGAGAAAGAGGCGCGGGACGCGATCTCGGCGTAACGGGCACGGACCTGCGCGCGGAGCCGGTCGGGGTTCTTCACGGCACCGGGCCTCATGGGATCGTGCTCTCCACTCCCTTCGTGAGCCGGTAGTACATCCACTTCCCGCGGCGTCGCCCCTCGACCACTCCCGACTCGACAAGGATTCCCATGTGATGGCTGACGGTCGCATGGCTCAGGCCCGTGACGGCTTGGATCTCGCACGCGCACAGCTCGCCGCGTCGCTTGAGCAGCGAGACCGCGAGCAACCGATGCTCGTCCGCGAGAGATTTGATGCGACGCAGAGCCTCGTCGAATCCCTTCGACCGGAGCATCGTGTCTCCCAGCGCGGCGTATTCGGGCAGGCAACAATCCGCATCCTCGCCGGTCAGTCGTTCCAGGCGCCTTCCGAGGGTGACATCGACCTTCGCGGCGGCCATTGGGTCGATGGACATCAACACGAATATATGTAGATGATTATCGACATGATGTTCTCGGTGCGACGTACGGCAGGCGAGTCGGCAACGACTCGGTAGGCGGGCCCGGTCCCATCGCACGAAGCGGACGAAGGACGACCGCTTGGTACTCGCCCGGCGGAACGCCCATAACTCTCGAGACCTACGCCGTGCCGGATGAGCGTCGAGTCGTCCTTGATCGGGATGCTCTTCATCGTCTTCCTCCTCGCGAAGGGCCTCGGATGGCTCTGCGAGAGGTTCCATCTCCCGAGCTCGGTCGGGGCGATACTCGCGGGCGTGATCATCACGAACCTGGTGATCGGGCCCTTCAGCTTCGCGGACTGGCTGGGAATCAATCTCTTCTCGTCGGGCGACCAGTTCAACCTGACCGCTCTCGAGGTCTTCTTCTACCTTGGTCTGATCTTCCTCGTTTTCACGATCGGTCTGCGAGTGGGGCCGGCGGCCGTGCGCGCGGTCGCGCGGAGAGGATTCGAGGTCGCCCTCGTGGGCGTCGCCGTCCCGGTCCTTCTAGGGATCGGCTTCCTCCTGATCTTCATTGGAGATTCGAGAGTCTACTCGATTCTGTTCCTCAGCTCGGCCCTCGCGGCGAGCTCGCTGGGGATCGTGACTCTGCTCGTACACGAGCAGGGCCTCGTCGGGGAAGCGGAGGGGCACCTCCTCTTGACCGCGGCCTTCTTCGAGGACGTGATCGCGTTCCTCCTCCTCGCGATCCTGATCGCCCTCGCGGACTACGGTTCGCCCGCCGACCCGCGCTTTCTCGCCCAGGTCGGGCTCGTCCTGGCCTTCGCGGTCGCCTTCGTTGTGGGGTTCCTCGTGTTCGGCGAACGAATCGGGCGCGCCGGGGGGGCCGCGGCGCGCCGGTTCGCCGCCGCTCTCCAGCTTAAGAATTGGTCGAAGCCGGACGGATCTCCGACCGACCGCGCGAAAGGCGGGATGTTGGGGGTTGCCCTCCTGGTCTGTTTGGGAGCCGGATACCTCGCCTCGTCCTTCGAACTCGCGGCGATCCTCGGCACGTTCTTCGCCGGCATGACGATGTCCGGAGTCGCCGTGCGCTACGGAACGGACCGCGCGTTCGACGCGTTGAACGCGCTCTTCGTCCCCTTCTTCTTCGTGTTCATCGGCCTCTTTTTGAACGGGTCTCTCCTCGCCCCGGTATGGCTACTGGCGGTCGAGATCACCGTGATCGCGGTCGTCGGTAAGATTCTCGCCGGTCTCGCGCATACACGTTCCCTGGGGCGCTGGGGCGCACTGCGCGTCGGGACAGCCTTGACGTCGCGCGGGGAGGTCGGGATCGTCATCGCCATCGCCGCGACCAGCTCGGTGGGCGTAGGCGCGATATCGAACAGCTATGCGAGTGCCATCATCGTGATGGCGATCGCCACCACGATCATTGGACCGGCCTTGTTCTTCCGAGTCCATCGTTCTCCCGCCCGCGCGCGCGCCCCAGAGATGGCGCCGCCCTCCCCGAACCCGTAGGGAGCGAAACCTCGCTCCGCCTGCGTCTTCGGGGGTCTCCCGAACCTTGATGTAATCCGATTCGACTAGCGGTGGAGGCGGAGTTATGGGCGATGCACAGCCGCCAGCGGAGGAATCCGCCGAGAGCCCCCCGACCACCGACGGAACCCGACTCGCCGAGCGCATCGCGAGCGAGCTCGAACTGCTGTCCCGTAATGTCGACCTCCTCGAGCGGCTCGCGAACAATCCCCCGATGGGGATCATTCGACTCAGCGAAGCGATGCAACTTCCGATCCACAAGGTCCGCTATTCGCTCCACCTGCTCGAGCGTGAGGGGGTGATCCAACCGTCGGCCGATGGCGCCGTCGTCACGGACATGACGGCGGAGTACTGGTCCTCCCTCGACCGGCACCTCGAGAAGATGAGCTCTCAGATCCAGCTGCTCAAGTCGCGGGCGGCCGAACATCGAGCCCAGCCCCCTCCGCGCCGGAAAGGCTATTAGTGGGATGCCGGCTCCGCGCCCTCGGTGCCGCCGTAGCTCAGTGGTAGAGCGATCGGCTGTTAACCGAAAGGTCAGCGGTTCGAAAGGCGGGCCCGATCTCGCGAGCCCGCCCCAAATCCCGCTCGGCGGCGCCTTTGGTCGATCCCTTGTACGGGCCCGTAGCTCAGTCCGGTCCAGAGCGACCGGCTCATAACCGGTTGGTCGACGGTTCAAATCCGTCCGGGCCCAGTTCGCGGATGTGTCCCGAGATCGTGCGGCGTCGAGCGGCTCCACGCTGGTGGGCTCGACGGAATCGAGCGGGCGGCTTCGGGAGGTTCCGCGACGGGGTGGCAACGTTTACCATGATGCAAGGAGTTTTGGTCCGAGCACGTCCGGGTGCGCGAGGGTGAATTTGCGATGGATCTGCAGACGGTCGAGGTAACGTTGACCCGAAAGGATGGCTATCGATTCGAGGTGGATTGGGGGATCGAAGGGGCGCCGGGGGGTGTCCTGGACGAGGCGCCGCCGCTCGGGGCCGGCGCCGGACCCAATCCCTCCCGTTTGGTCGCGTCGGCGGTCGCCCACTGCCTCTCCTCGAGTCTGCTTTTCTGCCTAGCCAAGTCCCACGCCTCGGCCGACTCGGTGCGCGCGGTGGCGCGCGCGGAAATCCAGCGGAACGAACGGGGGCGCTGGCGGCTGAGCCGCATCCGGGTGGAGTTGGATCCCGGCGTTCCGACGGCCAACTCGCCGGAGCTCGAACGTTGCAAAGGTCTCTTCGAGGACTTCTGCATCGTCACCGAGAGCATTCGTCACGGGATCCCAGTAGATGTAAGTTGGAAGGCCTCGCCACCCTGATCCTCCTCGCTGCCGGGTCATCAACGCCCTTCGCCGCCCCGGGCACGCAGAGCTTCCACGAATCCGGGGGGGCGGCCCAGTGCCCCGTGGACTAGTGCACCGCCATCCGGTCCAGCGAAGACCTCGGCGTCCTGGCGATCTCGTGAGCCTGCTCGGCCCGGGCGGCCGCTGCTGTGACTACTCGCGCGCGGCGCTCCTCCTCCGCCAGGATCGCGGCGATCGGAACCCCGGTCCGTTCCTCCCGTCGCTCCGCTTCTGGGAGTCGCCCTCCCTGGGGTTTCGGGCTCCATCCGAAGCCGAGCGAGCGCACCCTGTCCGCGAGGGGAGTGCGGCCGGACAACCCTCGCTCAGCGGCGGGCGACGCTCCGGCTCTGCACCGTTTCCTCGAGCGTGCTCGCTCGGCGGCCCGGCGAGCTACGTCGGGCATGGGTCGCGGGCTGGATCCACAGCGACGAGCCATGCGGTATCGTCTCGAGCTCTTGACCGTCCACCCACCCCAGCTCGCGCACCTGGCGGGGTGGGACCGACAGTACCCAACGATAGTACACCGTTCCTTCGTACACCCGGTTGACGACCTTGCGTAGCCGCATCGGATTTCGGCTCCCCTCCGGGAGATGGAGCCGTGTATATTAGTACTCTAAATCTGGGCGCGGATTAATAGCCATCCCCGGATGGGCCGTCCGATGATTCCGAACTACCCGGAATCTACGCGGCGCGCCTTCGCGCGGAACGTCCTCGAGAACACGCTCCGCATGAATCGGGGCGAGAACCTCATGATCGAGACGTGGAGCGCCACGCTCCCCTGGGCGGAGAGTTTCGAACTCGAGGCGCGCATTCTCGGGGCGCGGCCGCTCCTCCTCGTCGAGGACGAAGCCACGTTCTGGTCCGCGGTCGAGAACGCGCCGGCCGCACAGGTGGCCCGCGTCGGGAGTCACGAGTGGGCCGCATTGAAGGCGTCGGATGCCCACATGTTCTTTTGGGGGCCCTACGACACGGTCCGGGAGCAGTCGCTGCCCGACTCGGTGGTCGCTCAGATCGATGCCGCGGATCACGAGTGGTTCCGCCTCGTGGCGAAGCACGGTATCCGGTGCGCGCGTTGGGACCTCGGTCGGACCAACGAGGCTACGGCCCGGGAGTACGGGGTGGATGTCGACGCATGGCGACGCGAGCTCGTGGACGCGGCGCTGGTCGATCCTCACACCCTCCGGCGGGACGGACGGCGGATCGCGCAGGGGCTCCGCCGCGGGAAGGAGGTACGGATTACGCATCCCAACGGCACGGACCTCACGCTGCACCTGGCCGGGCGCTCCCCACGGATCGACGACGGAGTGATCGACGCGGACGACCTCCGCACGGGGAACGTGGTTGCGGTGGTTCCGAGCGGCGTGACGGCGGTTACCGTGGACGAGCACTACGCCGAAGGATCCTATGTGGGGGACTCGACCGGCGTGATGTTCTACCGGATGGAGCCAACGGCGCTACCGGCGGGAACGTGGACATTCCGACGCGGAAGGCTCGTCCAGTACGGGTTCCGGACCAAGGCAGAAGCGTTCGAGCGCGCCTACCCCCGACTCGGTCCGGGAAAGGATCGGCCCGGTCTCCTGTCCGTAGGGTTGAACCCGAAGCTCTCGCTGAGCCCGCTCCTGTTCGATCAGGGCCGTGGGACGATCGCTTTGACGATCGGGCGCGACGCCCATCAGGGCGGAAAGACCCGGACCCCCCACTTCACCGCGTACCAGCTGCTCCACGGAGCGACGATGACGATCGACGGCGAGACTCTTGTCGAGGCCGGAGATATCCGCTGATCCGGAGGCCGGCCGGCACCGGCGGTCTACTTCTTCGCGACGAGCGGCCCCCTCCCGGACCCTGGCCGCCATCCCGAGCGGCGGGTGGCGCGCGATGCGGTTCCGGCGTCTCACCCACTAGTCGCCCCGCTTCCTCTCAAAAGCGAGGATCATCCCGTTCTCCCCGCACGGCGTCGCCCAGATCGAGCGCCGGCGCGAGTGCGCGTTCCCATGCGCTTCGGCTCCGATAGAAACGCCCCTACCGTCTCGCCCGGAGCGTCGAACTCGCTACCGGTATCCTCGATGTGCACGATGGCTCGTCGTTCAAGGTTCGGAAGGAAATCGGCGCATGTGGCCCGGCCGGAGCCGGGAAAGGGTTGGTCGGGAGCGAATTGCTCGATCAGTGGGCGCCGCAGCCGTCGGCTCCACAGCCGCAACCGTCGGCTCCCTCGTCGGGAGCGGGGGCCCGCAGCGTGGATAGCTTCGGTGCGTGGATCTTGAACCCGGTCGCGTCGAGGCCTTCCATGAAGTCGATCGACCCTCCCTCGAGGAGCTCGGCGCTGAGGTCATCGACCAACAGGGAGAAGCCGTCCACCTTGACCACCTGGTCACCGGGGCGCTGGCGGTCGAACGCCATCCCGAACCGGGGCCCGCTGCCGCTGCCGCAACCGCAGCCTCCGCCGCCGCTGCCACAGCCGCATCCGCCGCCCGACTCTTCGAGATAGACCCGCACTCCCGTGCCGGGGGTCTGGCTCTGGATCAGCTCCCGAACCTGGGCTCGCGCTTCCTTCGTTACGTCCACCTGTAAACTCATGCGTTCGGGGCCCTCCTCGTGTACCCCTCGCAGTACACCCGGTCCGTTCTATTTAAGCCTCAGGGAGGAAGCGCTCGTCCCGGCGCCCCCCGTCCCTAGGCGCTGAACGACTTCCCGCACGAACACGTCTCCTTCGCGTTCGGGTTGTAGATCTTGAACCCGGACTCTTCGAGACTCATCAGGAAGTCGACCCTAACGCCGTCCAGGAGGGGCGCGCTCGCCTTGTCCACCACGACCTTGACCGTGCCTCCGTCGAAGGCGACCTCGTCGCCGGTTTCCTGGCGGTCGAAAGTCATACCGTAGCTGAGCCCGGAGCAGCCTCCGCCTTGGACGAACAGCCTGAGCGCGCTCCCGGGCTTGTTCTGGCGCTGCATCACCTTGAGGACCTGATCCTGCGCGGCCGGAGTCAACTCCACGTGCACCATCGTTTCCACCGAGAGAACTAGGCCGGTAGGGGGATAAAACGACTACGTTGGGCTCGCGCCATCTTGTTCCTCGGCGACGGCCACGCGGGAGGGTAGGCGCCGGCAGGGGTTTATCGTTCGGAGTCCTGGGGGGGCCATGTGTCGGCTCTTGGGCCTACTCGGCTCGCCTCACCAGCCTCCGTACCACTGGCTCGTCCGGAGCGACCGGAGCCTTCTCTCGCTCTCCAACGTACGCGAGGAGGCGCGTCAGGGCGAGGGGTGGGGGATCGCCTGGTATGCGCCGAACCGTCAGGTCGCCCTCGTAAAGGGAATCGGTTGCGCGGCGGATCCCGGTGAGCGCGAAGCGTTCACGGCTGCCGCAGCGCGGGCCGAGCCGCCGCTCGTGCTGGGCCACCTGAGAAAGGCGTCGAATCCGAAGCGGCTCCCTCGCGAGCAATTGTTGGGGCTGGCGAACAGCCAACCGTTCGCCTACGGGAGCACCCTCTTCGCCCACAACGGATCGATTCCGCTTCCCGACGCGACCCGAGCGCTCTGCGGGCCCTACGAGGCGGAGATCCGCGGCGTGAACGATAGCGAGGTCCTGTTCTACCTATTGCTGAACCACCTCGACTCGACTCCGGATCCGGCGCGCGCGTTCGCCGACACGGTCGCCGACCTCACGCATGTGTGGGATCGCGAGGGCCACCCAGGGAAGTACCCGTATGCCGGGCTGAACGTCCTGCTCGCCCTCGGCCCGCACGAGCTTTGGGCGTTCTGCCTCTACACGGGCGATCCGAAGTGCGGTCTACGCGACGAAACGACCCCGTACTATCAGATGACCTACGCCGGGGATTCGTCGCACGTCGTGATCGCGAGCGAGACCCTCGACACGGTCCGCAAGGACTGGAAGCCGCTGACGAACGGGAATTACCTCGTGGCGCAGGACGACCGAGGCACGGTGCGGTTCCGAACGGGCGCCATCCCGCTCGCCCCCGCACTTCGGCCGGCTCTCGCTCTGCCCGCGGCGTAACCGGCGGCCGCGGCGGGCACGATGGCCGCTTCGATGATCAGCGGGCCCGACCTCGGAGGAGGGTACCTCCATCAGCTCACGATGGACGCTCGCCGATCGCCGAACCTGTTCACCTATCACGCCCAGGCCGGCGGCCAGGACGCGGGAGGCCCGCCCCTGGGCTCTCTCGCGCCGCTCGACTTCCGTCACCCGAAGACCCCGTGCCCGTTCGGCGGACCGCGGTGCTGGGAACGGGAGTTCGAGCTGCCGAGCACGTTCCAGGCGCGCGTGCGGCAGGCCTACAATCGCTTCCGCTTCGTGCTCTCCGCACAGCTCGAACAGCTCTACGCGAACCGGGCGCCGACGATCGAGAGCGCGCTGGTCGAGATCGCCTCCCGGCTCGGTGAGCCGAGCCCGACCGCGGAGAAGTTCTGGTACGTCGGGGGCTCGACGGCCGTGTGGCTGCAGGGGGTCGATATCGCACCGCGCGATATCGACCTGGGCGCGAACCGGGACGGGGTCGATCGGCTCGCCCAGTCCCTCGTCGAGTACTTGGTTGAACCGGTCGCCCCGACCCACTGGGGCAGCCGCTCCGTCTACGGGGCCCGAGCCTTCGTCGGAACGATGCAGGACGGCGCACGAGTGGAGTGGGGGGTCGACCGAAAGCCTCGGCCCGATGGAGGGGAGCCCGAATGGTCCGCGGACCCTCGCCAGGTCCGCCTGGAGACCGTGGACTTTCACGGACACCGGTTCTTCGTCACCCGGCCCGAGTACGCGCTCGTCCGCGCGATCCAGCAGGAAGCGACCGAGCGGATCGAGAAGGTCTCGAGCGCAGTCCGCGCGCTCGGGCCGGACCGCGATCTCCTCGCGCGACTCGCCCAGCGCGCGCGCCTGAACGCGGCGGGACGCGAGGTGCTCGCGCAGCTGTGAAGCGCGCTTCGCTTGGAAACCAAAGTTCTTTTGCCACCCTGCCGCGCCCTCGGCGATGCTGGCCCAACCCCCGACGCTCGTTCCGGAACACCTGACGCCGCACGATCTGGTCGCCTACTATCACTGCCCGCACGAGATGGAGCTCACGCGGGCGGAGCGTGAGGCGCGCCGCACGGGCGGGATCGCTTCCCCCTGCACGCCCGAACGGGTGGTCCCGCTTCGCCACTCGCCGCTGTTCAGCCCACCCCTCGCCGAGATCGAGGTCGTTCCCGGACGGCTCGACCTCGGTCCGGACGACTATCTCGTCTACGAAGACGAGGGCGAGGACGACCTTCCGATGCTCTTCCCGCCGGAGCGGGTCCGGCACGACGCACGGTTCGTCGCGGGACCCGGCAACTTGCACGATCCCGAGCTCGGGTTCGCCGGTCGACCGGATCTGGTGATCGCGCGCCGGGGAGACGTTCTGGTCCCTCTCGAGTACAAGGAGACCCACCTCTTCGTCGGGTACCACGAGGCGCACGGACGGGTCTTCGACACGGTCCAAGCGATCGCGGAGTGCCGATTGGTCCATGCCGCCTTCGGGCGCCGTCCTCCGTACGCCCTCATCCTCTACGGCGATCGCTTGGGGGATGGCGAGCGCGAGGGGTTCGTCCGGATCCCGTACACGGACGCCGGAGAGCACTGGTTGCGCGCGGCATTGATGCAGATCCGCACCGACCGAGATCGCGCGCCCGTACCGGCCGAGCGGAACTGCGCCGGATGCACACCGAACGGCGAGGGTCGGTGCCGCTTCGCCGCGGCCCGGTACGACGGGCCGCACCACCGTGCGAGCTGGCACGCGATGCCGCGCGAACCGACGACGCGTCTGCCCGGCCGCTGACCGCTCCGCCGGTAGAGCGAAGAGCCCACGCGCGGAGAGCGGCCGCCGCCCGCCCGGTACGCGGTCGGTCGGACTGTTCGCAACATTCCGCAGCCGGTGCCGAGCCGGTCCCTCGTTGCGCACGGTTAAATAAGGAGCCGAACTCGCATTCGGGCCGCGCTGCGGTTCATCCGTGGACGGCCCGTGCACCCGCAGAGGCCGGAGCCTCTCCGGGGAAGGGCGAAGGGCGACGGTCCCTGGGGGGGCCGAAGCCGATGACGCCGATCACACGCGTTCTGGACGCTTGTCGAATGCAATCAGTGTAGCTGACTCCTGTCAGTTGGGGAATGGCTGGGCTCGGGCGCCGATGACGGTCGTGCCAAGCTGCGATAAGCGGTGGGTAGGCGCAAGGAACCTGAGATCCACCGATCACCGAATCGGAACTCCGGTCCCGCAAGGGACATTCCGCAAGGAAGGGGAACCCCCCGAAGTAAAGCATTCTAGTAGGGGGAGGAAAAGAAATCAAACGAGATGCCGTAAGTAAAGGCGATCGAAAGCGGCAGAGGACAAACCGAATCCCCGCCCGGCGAGGGTGGGGAGATGTGGAGTAGCGGACCCTCGTACTCGCAGGCTTCGCGAGCCGAATGTGCCTGGAACGGCAAACCATAGAGGGTGATGGTCCCGTAGGCGAAGCGAAGAGGCGAGATTGGGGGTATCCCGAGTACCGTGCGTTGGATATCGCGCGGGAAGCTGGGAGGTACAGACTTCCGATCCTAAATACGTCCCGAGACCGATAGTGCAATAGTAGCGCGAGCGAAAGCTGAAAAGTACCTCGGAAGGGAGGTGAAAAGAGCCTGAAACCAACTGACGATAAGCCGCATGTGGTCCCCAAGGAACGAAGCGGTCGCAAGGCCGCGGACACAGGATCCATGCGTCCGTTTTGAATAACGGGCCAGGGAGTTTCGATCTATGGCGAGGCCAAGGCCCATGTACGGCCCAAGCCGCAGGGAAACCGACAGTCCGCAACCCCGCAAGGGGCGAGGGACGGGATGTGTTCGTCCGAAGTCATAGGTGGAAGACCCGAAGCCAATCGATCTAAGCGTGGGTAGGTTGAAGCCTGCCGAAAGGTAGGTGGAGGACCGAACCGGTGTTGACGTGCAAATCACTCGGATGA
>JAKAZU010000016.1 GCA_021826525.1 Thermoplasmata archaeon | reverse complement strand
AAGTCCGCTCTCCGCGAACGCCGAGCCGGGAAGGCCAATGCCCGCGAGGAGAATGCCGGCGATGAACCAGGGCAGAGCGCGACGGAGGGGACTCGGGCGACTCCTCGTCGTCTCGAACTTCACAGGGTCCTCGGCGGCGTTTGGACCTGGGATCGGTTGATATGGATATTGTACGAACGCTCGGGAGAGCGTTTTCGGGCCCTAGACCGGGGGTCCACCCGAGCGCGACGGAGGAGGTTCTTCGGCGTCGGCGAGGTCGAATCGCCGGAGGAGTTGCGTCGTGACCTCGATGAGCGGGTGATGCGCGGATCGATCGATCTCGATGTCCGACAGCGACCTCAAGTGGTGTTCGCGCGCCGTCCGCTCCAGCCCCGTTTCGAGCGCGGCGAACCGTGCCGGATCCTCCGCGACCAGAATGTAGGCTTGGATCTGCGCGAGTCCCATCTCCCGCGCCGCGAGCGCGCGGTGGTGACCGTCCACGAGGATCCACGCCTCGCCCTTGCGTACGACGAGCAGGGGCTCGGCGAACCCGCGCTCGAGTTCGTAGCGACGGCCCTCGAGCTCATCCTCGTAGACCTTCGCCTGGGTGGGGATCAGGTGGTTGAGCGGTACCAGGCCCCGCTGGTAGGAAAACGCGATCCCATAGCGCTCGGCGAGCAGCCGTTTCAGGGTATCGGCCTTCGCCGGAGAGCTCCGCTCGAAGTGCGAGCGTACGATGTCGAGGTTGGCGAGGACGCCGACGAGAATGCCGGCCTCGTCGATGATCGGAAGATCGCGTAGGCCGAACCTGAACATGATGCGGGCGGCGTCGTCGAGCGCGGTATCGGGCCGGGCCGTGTAGGTACCCGGCCGAAGGATCTGTGCGAGGGGCGTCCCGCGCTCGCTCGCGTTGCGGAGGAGCTCCTTCGCGCTGACGAAGCCCACGAGCTTTCCGTCGACGTCCGTCACGGGGAGGCCGTGGTGACGGGTCTTGAGCAGCTTCTCGATTGCCTCGGCGATCGTGCTCGTGTCGGAGAGCTGCTCCACGCGCAGGATCATGTAGTCCCGAACGAGGACCGGGCTCATGCGGAAGCGCTCGGCGCCTCGTCTCGAAGATAGGCGGTGAGGAGGTGGCAGACGAGGAGGTGCACGTCCTCGATGTGCTGCATCGAGTTCGATGGGACGACGAGTGGGATGTCGACCGCGCTCCGCAGCTTCCCACCGCCCATGCCCGTCAGTCCCACGGTGCGCAGACCCATGGTGCGGGCCGTGTCGACCGCCTTGAGCACGTTCGCGGAGTTCCCGCTTCCCGAGATCCCCACCGCCACGTCCCCCGCCTGCGCGAGGGCGCGCAGCTGCTCGCTGAACACGACCGCGTACTCCGAATCGTTCGCCCAGGCGGTAACGGTCTCGACGTTGTCGACGAGGGCCGTGCATCGGAACCGCTTGCCGTCCCCCCGGATCGTGGCCTTGCCGATGTCGACCACGAAGTGCGATGCGGTCGATGCGCTGCCGCCGTTCCCGAAGAAGAAGATCGTACGTCCGTCCTGCCGAGCCTTCAACAGGAGCGGGACGATCCGTTCCATCGCCTCGAGCAGGTAGCCCTCCTGCAGGGCCGCCTTCGTATCCGCGACGTACCGGGTGACGTATGCGGGGAGGCCGGGGGCTTCGCTCATCGGCTCACGAACAGGATCCGCGACCCCTCCGGAGCGATGCGCACCGGTAGCCGCATCATGGGGGAGAGGGCCTCCGATATTTGACGGGTCCGCTCCGGCGGGTGCACGAGCAATAGGAAACCGCCGCCGCCGGCTCCGGCGATCTTGCCTCCGTAGGCGCCGGCGGCCTTCGCCGCCGCGTACCGCTGGTCGATCTCCGCGTCGGAGACGGCTTCGGAGAGACCTCGCTTGAGCTGCCAGCCTTCGTCCACGAGCGCTCCCAGCCGGGCCCAATCGCGGCGCATCAACGTATCTCGTGTCTCACCGGCGAGCTCGCGCATCCGCTCGAGCGATCCGCGGTTCTCGTGCGCGTGGTCGCTCAGGTCCGTCAGGATCCCCTGCGCCTTTCGGGTACGCCCCGTGTAGAAGAGGGAGAGGTGGTCGCTGAGCGACTCCCGATCCTGCGTGGTGAGCGGGATCGGAGCGCACCGCACGGTGTCGTCCGCACGGAACTCGATGTAGTCCACCCCGCCGAACGCCGCAACGTACTGGTCCTGCTTGCCGAGGGTGCCGCGGAGGACGTCGATCTCGATCTCGCAGGCCTGGGCCGCGAGGACCGCCGGATCCTTCAGGATCCCTTGGTAGGCATAGAGCGCATGGAGGAGGCCCACCGCAAGGCTCGAGGAGGATCCGAGCCCAGTGCCTTCACCGGGGATGTCGGCGATCGTGTGGACCTCCAGCGCTTCCGTCACGCCGGTGAGTCGCATCGCCTCTCGGATGATGCCGTGCTGGAGCTGATCGAAGTGAGAGACGTTCTCGGTCTGGGAGTACGTCGCCCGGATCGATCGATCGAAGTTTGGATTGACGAGGACGTGGACGTACCGGCCGATCGCGGCGCTGGTGACGGCACCTCCGCCGTGGTGCCGATAGTACGACGGGAGATCCGTGCCCCCGCCGGCGAAGCTGATCCGCAGGGGGGTCCGTGTGATGATCACGAGGGCGGGAGCGAGGAATCTCCTCTTAGGGGTTGCGGCGCGGGGCTCCCGGCCGGGGACCCCGACCAGCGGGCGCGCCGACCGTAAAATGCCCGCGCGGTCGCGGCCAAGTTCCCAATCGGTTCGAGCCCCGGGAAGATGTCCGCGAATGCCGGAGCGCGGTGGTCCAGGATGATCGCGATCCCGCGGTCGTGCTCGGACCGTATCATCCGACCGATCGCCTGCTGCATCGCGCGTCGGGCCGGAATCTCCATGGTGTACTCCCAACCCCGTCCCGTGCGCGCGTCCAGGAACCGGCGGAGCGCCTCGCGGCGGGCGGTCGGTCGGGGGTAGGGGATTCCCACGATCACCACGGCCTCGAGCTCCTGTCCGGGGAAATCGAGCCCCTCGGCGATCCGACCTCCGGAGACTCCCAGGATGACGCCTCGGCTCGCCCCCTGCTTGTGCGCGTCGATTGACCGCCACAGATCGGCGGTAGAGACCCGCGGGGACTCGATCACGCTCGTGGGCGGGATCGTCAGCTCGAGCCCCGCGTGGTACGCCTTCTCCATGAGATCGAAGCTCGGGAAGAACACGGCCGTGTTCACCGGTAGGCTCTGCAGCAAGGAGGAGATCCGATCGGAGATCCGCGGGATCGCTCTCGGATCGGCCCGGATCTCTTCGAACCGCGTGCTGATCGTCGGATCGTACAGATATTTGATGTGGGAGGGCGGAAAGTGCGATGGTACGCTCAGCCTCCGGGTCCGCTCCCCGAGCCCGAGGGTGTCCCGATACTCATCGGTGGGCGCCAGCGTCCCCGAGAGGTGCACGGAGGTGTGGCATTCGAGGACCGGTTGAGCGGGGAGGCTCGCGTCGAGCGCGTAGGCCTCGAGCGCCGCCCGAGGCGACTTCGTGGCGACCTTGACGTAGCCCGGCTCGTCGAGCTGGGGCCAGGAGAGCAGAGTGAGCGCCACGGTATGAACCCAGGACCGTGGGAGCTTGCGCTCGCGACGGCGTTCCTCGCGCAGGTTCTCCCCCCAGGTGGCGAGAGATCCGAGCCAGGTGTCGAGGCGATGGCTCGTACCGCCGAGCGCCGTCAGGAGGCCGTCTTCGAGGACGTTGGGAGGGAGGATGGCGTCGTCTTCGTGCACGAGCGACTGCAGGAGCTCCTCCTCGGCCGCGCTGACGATGTCGAGCAGCCGGCTCGCGCTCGGCCCGTCCGGGAGCTGAAAGTCCCCGCGCTCGGCGAGCTCGGCCCGGGCGTACCGGACCGAGGTGAGCGGGAGGGAGACGGTCGTCGTCTCCCGCAGGTACTCGGGGAGATTGTGCGCCTCGTCGACCACGAGATCGACCCGCTCGGGCCCGACCCCCATCCAAGCGTACAGCGAACGTCGGACGTGAGGGTGGAAGAAGAACGCGTACGGGGCCGTGACGATTCGCGAGGAAGGCACAAGCTTCTTCGATAGCTCGTACGGGCACAGGTTCTCGGTCCGGCAGTACTCCTCGAATTCGCGCGGGGTCGGCTGCTTGGAGGCGAGCCGATCGGTCTCCACTTCCATGTCCGCCTGCAGGACCCGGGCGTAGTACACGCACCCATCCAGGTCGACGAGGTCGACAGGGCCCCCCTCGGGGAGCTCGGGCGGGGAAAGGACCTGGTTGCCTTCGCGGAACCCACGCTCGGTCGCTCGCTTACGATCGCCGCAGAGCTTCCCGTGCTCCTCGGCGGTCGCACCCTTCATCTCGGCGACGTTCTCGAGCAGGAGGCAGCGACGCCCGCGCCCTTGCAGCCCGATCGAAAGCAGGGGCCGTTCGAGCCGATGGGAGATGGCTCGGGCCTCCTGGAGGACCTGCACTTCCTGGGCGTGGGTGCGTACGAGGTAGAGGATCTTGTGATCGGCCTTCTCCGCATGTTCGAGGAGCGGCGCGAGGGTCGCGACGGTCTTGCCCGAGCCGGTCGGCGCGTGGACGAGGAGCGGGCCTCCGCTCTCGGAGATCCGAGCGATCTCGCGGAGGATCTCCTCCTGGCCGGCGCGGAGGCGATACGGGAACAGGGCGCTCGGCATCCCATCGCTGGACATCGCCGGAACCGAGGGTACCCCCTCCGTTCGAGCCGGGCAGCAGGCTTTGAACCTAGCCCTTCAGTGGAACGAAGTGCCGGGCCGGATCACCCGAAGCGGTAGCGCATCCCGTACGGTCCCCGGGGCATCGTCCAGGTCACCGACCCCTGATCGCAGGCGACGTCGCACGCTCCGCACTCGACGCAATCCTCGTACCGGAAGACGAGCTTCCCTTCGATGCGCTCGTAGCACTGTGCGGGGCAGGCGACGGTGCAAAAGGAGTGGGGACACGGTGCGCAGATCTCCGGCTTGATGGTGATGTGGGCGTGGTCCTTGGAATCGGTGGCGTAGCGAAGCGTGGCGAGCCGCCGCTTGATCTCGATCGGGACCGGTCCCCGGGTCGGACCGGCCGAGTTCGCTGCGGTTTCGCTCACGGACCCGTATGCCCCCGAGGGAGATCGCTACTTCGGCATCTGGGCGAGGATCGCGAGATCCTCCCGGACCGCTCGTACGCTCGTCTGGAACGCCGAGCGCTCGGCCGGAGAGAGGTCGACTTCGACGACACGCTCGACGCCCTTGCGGCCCAGCACCACCGGGACGCCCACGTACACTCCCTTCTCTCCGAACTCGCCGTTCAAGTGCGCGGTCACCGGCAATAGGCGGTGCTCGTCGCGCGCGATCGCGCGCACAAGCTCGGCCTGCGAGGCGGTCGGGGCGTAGTACGCGCTTCCCGTCTTCAGGAGGTTAACGATCTCGCCGCCCCCCTTCTTCGTCCGGTCGACGATCGCTTCCAGGCGATCGGCCGGGAGGAGCTTCGTGAGCGGAACCCCACTGACGTTCGTCAGGGAGAGCACGGGCACCATCGTGTCCCCGTGCGTTCCGAGGACGAACCCCGTCACGTCCCGAGAGGATACGTGGAGCGCATCGGCGACGAAGGTTCGGAAGCGGGCCGTGTCGAGCGTTCCGGATTCCCCGAACACCCGCTCCGGCGCGAACCCGCTGATCTCGCGAAAGTAGAACGTCATGACGTCCACGGGGTTCGTCACGACCACGACGATCGCCCCGGGAGCCTTCGCGCGCACGGCCTCGGCGTGGCCCCGCAGGATCCCGGCGTTCTTCGTCAGGAGATCCGAGCGGCTCATCCCGGGCTTGCGGGCGAGTCCCGCGGTCTCGATCACGATGTCGGCTCCGGCGATCGCGTCGAGCGAGGTGCTCCCCCGGACGCGCGTCGAGAACTCGAGGATCGGAGCCGACTCCTGGATGTCGAGCGCCTTCCCCTCGGGGAGTCCTTCAACTATGTCGAAAAGCATCACTTCCTCCGCGAGGTCCGCCTCCGCCAGCCGCTGGGCGAGCGAGCCTCCGATGTTCCCCGCGCCAAGCACCACGATCTTCGAGACTCCCGTCATGTTCCCGTCCTCGACCCCGCGGTATCCTCGTCGAGCTTAAACCTCCCCCCTTTCCGCGGGGATTCGGCTCGGCCGAAAGGTTGATTCATGTCGGGGTTGCTGACCCCAACGTGCCGGACATCGACTCCTTCCTGCTCAGCGTTCAGGAGCGGGACAAGTGGCGCGCTCGCAAGGACCGCCTCGAGGAGGGCTTGCGCGACGCGCGGGACCAGCGCCGTCGCTTGGAGCGGCGCCTCTCCCGCGTGAAGCGGGACCTCGCGCGAACGCGCGATTACATCGAGCCTCGGACCGAGCACCGGACCGTATCGGAACATGCCACCCCGAGTTTCCCCTTCGGAAGGTAGGACCGCCGCGCTCTCCGCTGAACGGGCGGAGCTCGAGGCCGCCATCCGACGATTGCGCCGGGAGGAGGAGTACCTCACGCTCCAGATCCGACAGGCGCGCGAACAGGTCCGCTACTACGAGGGCCTGCTGCACCTCCTCAAGAACGACTGGGGGCGCGCCCCCGGAGTTCGCGACATGCTCCGGAAGCTCGGGTAGCCCCAGCCGTGCGGATCGTCGTCTTGGGCGCCGGGGCCGTGGGGAGCCTCATTGGCGCGATGCTCCACCGTGCCGGGGAGGACGTCGTCCTCGTGGGCTCTCCCGCGCATGTCGAGGCGATCCGCGCCGGCGGATTGCGGATCGAGGGCCGGCTCGAGGGGACGTTCGCCATCGCGGCGGAGACCCGACTCGCGCCCGGTACCTCCGCGGACCTCGTCTGGTTCACCGTCAAGACCTTCGACCTTGCCCGGGCCACCGAGCAGGCCGCCCGCGAGCTTCCGGGATCGATCCCCTGGGTGCTCGCCCAGAACGGCCTGGGGGTCGAGGAGGTGGCCCGGACCGCCCTGCGATCCGCCGGGAGGGTCTCCGACCCCGATCGGTGGCTCGTCCGCGCCGTGAACACGATCCCCGCGACCCTCGTCGCACCCGGGATCGTCCGTCAACCGGGCGACGGGGAGATTCGGCTCGCCGATCCCAGCCACGCCGGCACGAGCGGGCCGTCGGTTCGTCTCGTGGCCGCGAGCCTCCTTCGGGCCGGCGTGCCGGTCCGGTTCGTCCCGGACATCGATCGAGCCGCCTGGCGGAAGGCGGTGGTCAACGCCGCCATCAATCCCGTCACCGCCGAGCACGGCATCCTGAACGGTCAGCTCCTCCAAGATCCCTGGCGAACCGAAGCGACGATCCTCCTCCTCGAAGCGCTGAGCGCGGCGCGTCTCGCCGGCTACGACTTCTCGTTGGAGGAGCTCGAACGCGATCTATGGGAGACGATCCGCGCGACCGCTGGGAATCGCTCGAGCATGCTGCAGGACATCGATCGGGGCCGGCCCACCGAGATCGACTCGATCTCCGGCTACCTTCTCGACACCGCGCGTCGGCACTCAGTGACCCTCCCCGCTACCGAGCGGATCGTGGAGCGTATCCGCCGGCGCACCGCCTCCGCTTCCCATCCCCGACAACAACGCTCTTAGCGCGGAGCTCCTCCGGGCGATCGTGGTCGCGAAGCGTGGGATCCAAGCGGCGAGCCTGCGCGGTCGCCGGGTCCTCGTGCGCGTCGACTTCAACGTCCCGCAGGAGGCAAACGGTCAGGTGGCCGACGACCGGCGGATCCAGGAGGCCCTGCCGACACTCAACCACCTGCGCGCCGCCGGAGCTCGCACGATCCTCATGAGCCACCTCGGCCGCCCGGAGGGTCGACACGATCCCCGCTTCACGCTCAAGCCCGTGGTCCACCGATTGAGCGCGATCCTCGGACAGCCGGTCCCGCTCGCCTCCGACATCATCGGGATCCAAGCGATCGAGGGGAGCGCCCGGCTCGCGAACGGGGAGTTCCTGATGCTCGAAAACCTCCGATTCCACCCCGGCGAAGAGGCGAACGACCCCGCCTTCGCAGCGGCCCTGGCCCGCCTCGGGGAGCTCTTCGTCGAGGATGCGTTCGGAACGCTCCATCGCGCCCACGCCTCCACGGTCGGAGTTCCAAGCCGCCTCCCATCGTACGCCGGATTCCTGGTCGAACGGGAGGTCCGCGAGCTCTCCCGGCTCGTCGAGCGCCCCGAGCGGCCGTACGTGGCGCTCCTCGGTGGAGCGAAGGTAGCGGACAAGCTCCCGCTCCTCGCGAGCTTCCTCGGGCGCGCCGACACCATCGCGATCGGCGGGGCCCTCGCGTTCCCGTTCCTCGCGCATCGGGGCCACACGCTCGGGGCTACGGAGGTCGAGGGCGGCCTCGAGGACGTGCTCGTGGAGTTCGACCGCGCGGCGATGGGGGCCAAGACCGAGATCGTCCTCCCCACAGACGCGGTCCTCGAACGGCCGGGCACGAACGCGACCGACGTGGTCGAGATCGGGGCGATCCCGCCGGATGCGATCATCCGGGACATCGGTCCGGCCACGGTCGCACGATTCCGCGAGGCGCTCCTGGACTCCCGAACGGTGTTCTGGAACGGGCCCCTCGGAAGGGCCGAGGATCCTCGCTTCGCGGCCGGGACCCGCGACGTCCTCGCCCATCTCGCGTCGATCCCCGGCTACCACGTGGGCGCGGGGGGAGATTCGGCGAGGATCGCGCAGGATCTGGCAGTTACCTCTTCCTTCCAGTTCCTCTCAACCGGTGGCGGGGCCGCGCTCGAGTTCGTCCAAGGGACCGAGCTCCCCGGGCTAGCGATCCTCCCCGACGCGTAGGTCCACCCCCGAGCGGCGGGGGGGGAGCGTCCGGGTCGATCTCCTGCGCGAGATACTCGAGGAAGCCGGCGTGGGCGCGGGGGACATCGATCTCCACGATCTCGGGCACCTCGTACGGGTGGCCGTCTTTCAGCAGCCCGAACAGGGCGCCGACCCGTTTCGGGACGGTCTTGAACAGGACCATCGTCTCCGCGTTCGTCTCGATACCGCCCTTCCACCGGAACCGGGAGTCGACCGCGAAGACGCTGGCGCACGCGGCGAGACGACGTTCGAGCGCTTCCTCGATCTGGGCGATCGCGGCGGCGCGATCGGGATACGTGGTCAGCACGAGGCGCATCGGCCCCCGCGCGTCCGGGGGATCGATCGGGTACGGGCTCATCCTTCGGGTCCTCCCAGGACGCACTCTCGGCCGGCAAAGTTGAGGGTCGTGGTCGAGAGGGTGGCCAGATCGACGATCGCCGCCCGGGCGGGGACCGGGGTGATGTTCCGCATCTTCTGGTACTCCGTCTCCCCTTGCCAGGTCGAGACGTTCAAGAGCAACACCCCCCGGTAGTGGTCGACCCCGTAGGTGTGCGAGTGCCCCGTCACGAACACGTCCGGGAGCGGCTCGATGACCAGGCCATCGCGGGAGAGTGGGGCGAGTGGCGTACGTCCCCCGTAGATCGGGGCCATGTGCCGCATCTGGAGCATCCGCTTCATCACGTCGGTTGGACGCCCGTAGGAAGCTCCGGGGATCGCGGGGATCAGTTCGTCGAACCCGCGTCCATGGTACGCGGACAGCACAACGCCGTGAAGCGCGAAGGTCGACGGGTTGCCGAGGGAGCGTACGTTCGTCGGGAGTTGCGCGGCCATCGCCGCCGAGAGCGCGGGTTGCGGCTCGGCCGGGGCGACGGCGTCGTGGTTGCCCGGCACCACGATGATCGAGAGCCGTTCCGGCAGCTCGCGCAGACGACGTCCGAGCTCCGCGTACTGCTCGACCACATCGCTGATGGCGAGGTCCCGCTCTTGGTTCGGGTAGATGCCGATCCCGTCCACGAGGTCCCCCGCAATGACCACGTGCTCGAGCGTTTCCGCGATCTCAGCGTGGGGTCCGCGTCCGTGCAGGAAATCCATGAGGCGCGCCCACGGTTCGGAGAGGAACGAGCGACTCCCGATGTGAAGGTCCGATAGGAAGAGGGTCCGGGAGGGTCGATCCGCTCGGTGAATGGCGCGCCCGGGGGGCACCTCCGGCCGCTCGATCGAGGTGACCCGGTGCATCTTCCCCGCCTCGCGGGCGATCCTCAGGGTGAAGCCCACGACCTCGTCCGGGAGGAACGTTCCTCGGCCGACGAAAGCGTCGTTCGGAACCAACAGGTCGGTGGATCCGGACGGATCCTCGACCGTGAGCAGCGCGATCCGCTTCGCGCTGACCTCGCGGACGTCGCGGATCATCGCGATGATCGACGCATCCGCCTCGGTCGACCGTAGTTCGCGGATCGGGCGGAGGTTCGATAGGCCCGGTCGGCCGCGGAGGAGCCGGGAGAGCATCTGGTAGCGCGACGCGAAGAGGGCGCCGTACGCTTCGAGCGGATCACGATTCGGAACCGGCGGAGAGAATCCCTCCGTGAGCAGGGCGAACGGCGGGGCGCTCCCGGAGTTGAGGGCGATCTCGGACGCGACGGAGGCGGGGGCGGCGCGCGCGACCATGCGCGAGGCCCGCCGGAGCTCGATCGTCCGCTCGACCATTTCCCGGGTCACGAGCGGGGAGCCCGTCCCGCAGCGGTCGAGGACCTGCTGCGAGAGAACGAGCGGCTGGCGGTCGGTGAGCAGCAGCGTTAGCGCGTCGGTCTCCACGAGCTTGTGCTGCCCTTCGAAGTAGGCGACCAAGTGCCCGCGTAGGTCGGTTGCCGCCACGTCACCCTCAGAACGCGCGACGGGGCCGGTGCGCCGACCGGTCGACGCCGAGCGGGCGTGCTAGGTGGGCGCGTTATTTCAACCATTCCGCCCGGGGCGGACGGCCCACGCACGCTCTACCGGTAGGATTCCTTCGCGTACGAAGTACCCTTCGGGTACTTCTGCCGAAGGTGCTGGACGAACCCTTCGGGGGTGCGGTCGAGATGGGCGGCGTACCACTTGACAACGACGTCGCGCAGCACCTTGTGGACGCTCTTCAAGTCCACGTCGGGCTCGGAAGCGTCGTACAGGATCGCCTGGCTCATCGAGCGCATCCACCCGGAGTAGCGGTGGTAGGACTCTCCATCCGTCCACTCGAAGATCCCGCGGAGGCGGCCCTTGCCCTCGGCGTCCCGGTAGTACCAGAAACGGAGCGAGAACCCGACCCAGCCGGCGGCGCGGTCGGCGAGCTCGAGCGTGCTGACAGAGCCGAAGTCGAAATTGTCCTTGAAGGAGAAGTTGGTCGGGTATTCGACGAACGTTGCGAACAGCGTGGCCGAAGGTTCGAGGGTCAGGTGCACGGAGATGTCCTCGAACTGGTTGTGAATCTCCCAGAGATCCTGGAGCAGGCGTCGGTTCAACTCGGCGCGATGCGAGAGATCCTCCGCCGGCTTGGTGACGGCCGCGGCTTGGGTCCGGGCGAGCTCTTGGCGCAGCGACCCCACGAAGTCATCGTCGGGCAACTGGGACTCCACCGGGACCTCGGGACGAGGATCGCGAACGACCTTTCGGGCTTTTCCACGCGGCATGAATCGGACTCTCCCGATACGCGGTAGAGGAGCCCGTTATAAAAACTCGGGGGCACTCTCGCAGCCCTGGGCCTCGGGGCGCTCGCTCCCTCCGGAAGGACAAAACGCCCCCGGCCGGCGCGGTGCCGGGGGAGAAGCGCGGGCCCCGTCCCACCCGGGAGGTTGCGGAGAGGCACGCCCGGCGGCACCTGCCCTTGGTCCAAGCGCCGGAACGTGGGTCGTCGGCCCCAGGCCTCCTTTAAATAGGGCCCACGGCTCCACACGATCGAAAGGCACCCGGAGACGGAAGCCGAGGAAGTATCCTCATGTCGACGCGTCTCACGGAATCACGACTCACGCTCCACCCTGGTCCAGGTCGTAGGCTCCGCGATTGTTTCGGCGACGTGGATATTCCCCTCTGAGCTTCCGTCCGGGCCGATGCTCCCGTATGCGGGAGTTCGCCTTTCGCCAAACGGAGAAATACCAGAAATGACGAACGATCCCAGCGCCGCCAAATACCAGATCCGAGCCCACATCGTCGCCGAGGGTGTCATCGACAAACCCGACGTCGTAGGGGCCGTATTCGGACAGACCGAAGGACTCCTCGGAGAGGAGCTTGATCTCCGCGACCTACAGAAGTCCGGCCGCATCGGCCGAATCGAGGTCGACATCGACAGCCGCAAGGGCAAGAGCGAAGGAGAGATCATCATCGCCTCCTCGCTCGACCAGGTCGAGACCGCGATCCTCGCCTCGGGTCTCGAAACGGTTGACCGCATCGGGCCGTGCCGGGCCAAGATCGAGGTCGTATCCGTCGAGGATATCCGCATCTCCAAGCGCCAGAAGGTCGTGGAGCGGGCCAAGGAGATCCTCTCCCGCCTCCAGGACGAATCGAAGGGCGTCGGTCTCGACCTGACCGAGGCCGTCCGCAAAGCCGTCCAGGTCGAAGAGATCACGACGTACGGCCCGGAGCATCTCCCGGCGGGCCCGAACATCGATCAGGCCGACGCGCTGATCGTGGTCGAGGGGCGCTCGGATGTGCTTAACCTACTGCAATGCGGCATCAAGAACGTCATCGCCGTCGAGGGAACGAGCGTGCCCCAGACGGTGAAGGATCTCTCCCGCGGGAAGACGGTCACAGCGTTCACGGATGGAGACCGTGCGGGCGAACTCATCCTCCGCGAGATGCTGCAGACGATGGATCTCGATTTCGTGGCCCGCGCCCCGCGCGGCAGCGAGGTCGAGGAACTGACGCAAAAACAACTCGTGAAGTGCCTGCGCAACAAGATCCCCATCAACCAGTACTTGGAGATGACGGGATTCGAGTCGACCGGGGCCACGCGCGGTCCGATGGAGGATCGAGCCGAAGGATCCCGCTCGGAAGGCGGAGGCCGCCCGGACCGGGGTCCGCGTGACGAGCGCGGCCCGCCCCGCCGCGACGAGCACCGGCCGCCCGCAGCGGTTCCGCGTGCCCTCCCACCGCCTTCGCCGGCCGCGCCCCCTGCGACGCTCCCACCGGAGCTCCAGCACTACTTCGAACTCCTCGGAGGCATCGAGAATGCCTCGAAGTTCCTGGTGATCGGCCCGGACGACGCGGTGGTTTACGACGCCCCCGTCAAGGACATGATCGACTTCCTCGTGGGATACCCCAACCCCGCGAAGGCGCTCATCTTCGACGGCATCGTCAGCCAGCGCCTCCTGGACGTCGCCCAGGAGAAGAACATCGGAACGATCGTGGCCTCCCGTCTCGGGCCCGTGGGAAAGATGCCGGAGAACGTTCGGATCTTCACCCGCCAAGATCTCGGCGGAGCGCGGTAGTTCCTCCTCCGAACTCTTTCCGAGCGGGCCCGTACTACGGACCCGCCCGGCCCTCCTTTTCGCCGGAGACCCGGTCGAGCCAAGCAGCGGCTGAGCGGCCCGAAAGGTAACCTGCCCGGCCAAGCTTTTTACCCCCTTCCGGGCGTTATAATACCCAGATGGCCGACGCCACCGAAGCCCCGCGCAAGACCCTCGCCTCCATCGACGAGATGGAAACGACGGCCGACATTCCCATTCCGACGGATCCGCTCGATCGCGTGATCGGCCAGGAGAAGGCGGTCGAGATCGCGCGCATCGCGGCCTACCAGCACCGGCATCTCCTCCTCGTGGGCCCCGCTGGCATCGGAAAGTCGATGACGGCGCAGGCGCTCGCCCTGCATCTGGAACGACCGCGGACCGAGCTTCGCATCGTGCACAACCCGGAGAATCCGGAGCGCCCGACCATCGAGGTCGTGACCCGGGAGGAAGCCTACCGCGAGCGGGAGGCCGAACGCACCACCGAGGGCGAGCTCATCGATCCCCGGGAGGCCCCCGCGTCGGTGGCCGAGCGGCTCGGCTACCGCTGCTCGCGGTGCGGCTTCTACTCGCTGCCGGCGGAGCGGTTCTGCCCGAGTTGCAGCAACCCCAAGGCCAGCACCCCACCCGGCACCGGAACGGGCAACCCCTTCCGCGACATCGTCGGAGGGCTCCTCGAGATCACCGTCAATCCGATCGGGAACCTTCCCGAGCCGGTCCGCACCACCCGGACCCGGAACGGAGTGGAGGAGGTCGTGGCCTACGAACGCGCCGGCGAAAAGATCAAGGTCCTCGACCAACGCGCGCTGGAGCGTCGACGGGAGCAGCAGCGCGAGAGCCCGCGCAAGGTCCTGGTGAAGCTCGACCGCAACACGTTCGTGATGGCGACCGGGGCGAGCGAGACCGAGCTCCTGGGCGACGTACGGCACGACCCGTACGGCGGCCATCCCCAGCTCGGCTCCCCGCCGTACGAGCGGGTCATCCCCGGCGCGATCCACGAGGCGCACGAGGGGGTGCTGTTCCTGGACGAGCTCCCGCACCTCGGCTACCTGCAGCGGCACATCCTGACCGCGATGCAGGAGAAGCGCTTCCCCATCACGGGACGCAATCCGCAATCGGCGGGCGCGTCGGTCCGGGTCGATGCCGTTCCGTGCGACTTCATCCTCGTCGCGGCGGCCAACATCCAGGACATGCACCGCATCCTCTCGCCGCTGCGCTCGCGGATCGCCGGCGGCGGTTACGAGGTCCTCCTCGAGACCGCGATGCCCGACACCCCGGCGAACCGCCTGAAGCTCGCCCAGTTCTGCGCGCAGGAGATCGCGGCCGACGGACGGATCCGCCCCGCCTCCCGCGAGGCCGTCGAACTGCTCGTCCAAGAGGCGCGTCGCCGCGCCGAGACGATCGACGGACGTCACAACTCCCTGACCCTGCGGCTGCGAGAGCTCGGGGGCCTGCTGCGCACGGCCGGCGACTTCGCGGCCATCTCCGGGAGCCCCACGATCGAGGCGAAACACATCCGCGAGGCCCTCGTCCGCGCCCGCCCGATCGAAGAACAGATCAAGGAGGCCTACGGATCGCTGCAAGGTGGTCTCCAGAAGGAAGCGACCGAGGCCCAGCGCCAATCGATGGGATACTACACCTGGAACGAGTCGTCCGACCCGCGCCAGTTTCCCGGTGGATACGGCTGACGCCCCGCCCGCGATTTCTCCGCGGTTCCGACAGGCATAAGTGCGCTGCCTTAGTGGCTCGCCGAGCGGGCGCGTAGTCTAGCGGTTATGACGTCACCCTGACACGGTGAAGGTCGCCAGTTCAAATCTGGCCGCGCCCAGGTTCTTCTAAGGTGGGGATGACCCGCGTCCTGCACGTACGGTCCAGGGACTCACTTCGGAGGCGCGCGGGGGAGCGTCGAGCCGCGAGATCCGCCTCGGTAGGTCGAGAGCGCCGGATAATCCGTGGTCCGAACGACCTTCGCGACGTGCTCGAACGCGAACACGCCGAACGCGACGGCGGCGAGGAGGGCGAGGCCGCTCGCGACATCACCGATCGAGTTCGAGATGCCGAACGCGACGAGGAGGGCTCCCAGGGAGGCGAGGACGTTGAAGCTCGCGTGCATCCCGACCGCGAGGAGGTAGTAGCGGCCCGTGGCGCCGGGTTCGCCCTCGATGCGGGATTTCGCATAGCCGTAGCCGAACATGGCGGTGGAGCTCGCGTGCAAGAGCACGCTCGAGACACTGCGCACCAGCACGAGAACGATCGCTCCGGGGAGGCCGCCCACGGCGAACCCCACGATGCCGTACAGGAGCGTCTCAAAGAACCCGAAGCCCAGTCCCACCGACGCGCCGAACACCGGGCCGTCGGCCAGGGTGGTCATCCGAGCGCGCAGCAGGACGACGCCGATCCCCTTCAGGCCCTCCTCGACGAACGGCGCGATGACCAGGATCAGGAAGAACTGCCCGGCGGTGGAGTTGCCATTGAGGAACGTGAACTCCGGCGCGGGAAGCGCCTGGCTCGCGCTGGTGCCGACGTAGAGGAGGGTCCCTTCGATCGCCGCCGCCACCAGGGTGGCGACGATGGCCCCGTAGACGAAGGCGGTGAGGACGGTCCCCCACGAAGCGGTCCGATACCGTTCGGTGCCTCGTATCCACAGCAGGTACAGGACGGCCGGGATCAGGGCCACCCAGAAGATGATGGCGATATCCAGGAAGGTGTCGAGATCGCTCATCGTCGGAGATGCTCCCGGTATCCCTCACCTCGCAAGACCCTTGCCCATCGTGCGCGCATCCCCGGCGTTCCCGACGAGAAGGCTCGCCCAAGCGTCCGTATCGAGGGCGCTGCGCCCGTGCTTCGGGCCGGGGGAATGCGCTCGGGTGGGCGTCAATCGCCGACCGCGATGCGGGTCGACCCGATGTGAATGCGTCGCCACACGCACGGCGAGCCGCCACGGCCTCCTACGTCCTGTTCGGCGCCGCACGCTCCGGGAGCTTGCCGAGGGAGGTCGAGCGAAGGACCTCCGGCCTCGATCTCGTTCGAAGTGGAGGGGTGCCTTCAAGGTCCGGTAGACCGTGGACTCGCCTGCGTCGATGGGGATGACCTGGGCAAGCACGTTCCTCCACGACGCGACCCGCGTCGACCGCAAGGGCCTCAACCTGACCATGGGCCTCGTCGCGGGGATCGTCATCATCGCTCCTCTCCTCGCCGGCGAAGGCGCCGGTTCCATCGCGGGTGGCGTGTTCGCCTCGCTCGGCGCCCTCAATCTGTTGATGGCCATCGCGGCCCGACCTCCCGTCGCCCGGTTCCCTCCCCTGGCCGCCGCGGCGCTATCGAACGCAGGCGCACTCGCGCTCGGTACGATTATCGGGACGACCGGCTGGGTGGAGGTTCCCCTCGTCGCTCTCGGGATCGGCATCATCCTCGTCAGCGCCAGCTGGGCGGGGTTCGATTCGATCGGACTGGTGACCGCGGTCATGCTCGCGGTGGGCGTCGGCATCCCCGGCGGCTCGGGACTGGAGGCCCTGGAGCGGCTCGTGCTCGCGCTCCTCGGTGGGTTCTGGGCGATCCTCGGCCTCGCGATCACTCGGCCAATCCTCCTTCGACGCGGGTACTTCGGGGCCCGCGAGGATCCTCGACGACCAACGACCCCTCCTCCGCCCTCGACCCCCGTTCCGATGCCGGCGAGCCGCGTGCACGTACGCTACGCGATCCTCGTCGCCGGAACGACCGCGGTCGGTCTCGCCATCTCCCTCGCGCTCGGCCTTCCACGGGACTACTGGGTGATGCTCACGGTCCTCGTCTCGTTACGCGCATCGATCGCGACGACATTCTCGGCCTCGTTCCTGCGCATCCTGGGGACGATCGGGGGCGCCGGGGTCGCCCTCGGGCTCACCCTGTTCATCGTGAATCCTTGGATCCTGGGGGTCTTCCTCTTCCTCTTTGCGATGGCCCTATTCGCGACGCGTTGGGTGAACTACGGGATCTACACGCTGTTCCTGACGCCGTTCGTCATCCTTCTACTGAACCTGGTCTACCCGGGGAGCTGGCAGTTCGCATTCGTGCGGGTGTTCGACACGGTGCTCGGGGGAGGCCTCGCGATCACGGTCGCGACGCTGTGGTGGTTGCGCGACCGAGTCGAGCACACGGGCCCGCCGATCGCGGGTAGCCTCCTCCCGAACCCGCCCGAGGGTCCCTTCACGAGGCGGGGGCGCCTCAGGAGTGCTCAAGCGCCGTGATGAGCCTCCCGACGACGGCGCTCGCGTCCCCGTAGAGCATCCGGCAGTTGTCCTTGTAGAACAGGTCGTTCTCCACGCCGGCGAAGCCTCGGCCCTGGCCGCGCTTGATGACGAAGACGCTCTTGGCCTTGTCCACGTCCAGGATCGGCATCCCGAACAGCGGCGAGCCTTGCCTTCGCGCGGCGGGGTTCACGACGTCGTTCGCCCCGATCACCAGCACGACATCGGTCGTGGCGAACTGTCCGTTGACCTCGTCGAGATCGTAGAGCTTGTCGTAGGAGACCCCGGCCTCCGCGAGCAGGACGTTCATGTGCCCGGGCATCCGGCCCGCCACGGGGTGGATGGCAAACCGCACGCTCACACCCTTCGCTTCCAGCGCGTCGGCGAGTTCCTTGACCTTGCGCTGGGCTTGGGCAACGGCCATGCCGTATCCGGGCGCGATGATCACCTGGTTCGCGTACGCCATCAACGATGCAGCGTCGTCCGGATCGATCGGCTTGAGCGAGCCCTCGATGGCCCCGCCAACCTCCTCCTTCGCTCCGAACCCACCGAAGAGCACGCTGCCGATCGACCGATTCATCGCGCGCGCCATCTTGATCGTCAATAGCGAACCGGCCGCTCCCACCAGGATCCCGGCCACGACCATCGCATAGCCCGCATCGCCGAGCACGCCGTTGACCAGTACGAACCCATCGAGCGCCACCGCGATGCCCGTCAGCGCGTTGAACAGCGAGATGACCACGGGCATGTCGGCCCCGCCGATCCTCAACGTCAGCAGGATCCCGTAGAGGAGCGTCAGCACGAAGAACGGGATCAGCCAGACCGTCGTGGCCTGGACGACCGTGAGGACCCCGAAGGCGAGCCCCGCGACGAGGACAATGATGTTGAGGATCTGCTGAGCGGGGAATACGACCGCCCGCT
>JAKAZU010000091.1 GCA_021826525.1 Thermoplasmata archaeon | reverse complement strand
AGGCGATCTGATCGGAAGGCATGGTCGCTCGGTAGCCTGCGGCGAATCCAGCGCTCAACTTGACCATTTCGAAGCCGGAGCCGGGAACGCCTCCACGCAGCGTAGAATCGGTTCCAACGCTGTCGCGGTGTCTTCGAGGTTGGAAGTCTCGCTTCAAGGGATGCCCACCGTCCGTAAGTACGGGCGAGGCGGTACCCCTTCTGGGGATGCCCATGTACTGCGCTCACTGCGGAGTCGCGCTTCCCGAAGGAACGAACGTCTGCCCTTCTTGCGGATTCACCACGAGCGCGTCGATGCCCGGAAGCCCGAAGTCAAACTCCTCGGACCCCGTGGACGAGGTCCTCCGAGAGACCAAGAAGGCGGTGAAGGATCTCGCCGAGGCTACTGCGAAGCTCTCGAAGCAGGTGGCCGCGCACGCCGATGCCCTGGCGAAAGACCCATCGGGTGCCACGAGGAGGGCCCTCGACCGTCTGAAGAAGGACATCCACTCGCTCGTCAACGACGTCTCGGACGCTCTGAAGAAGCTGTAGGATCGCGCTCGCAACCCATTCTCACCGTGCGCGGAGTCTCGACCCGCCGTGCTCGAACCGTCCCGTATCCCCACCCCGATAGGCCATCTCCTTCGAGGGATTGGCACGGCCGTGCCCGAACCCCGAGCAAACCCCATCCTCGTGCTGGGCGCGACCGGCTTCGTGGGGCGCCGGGTCACAGAGGCCCTGCTCGCCCGCGGCCGTCCCGTGCGAGCGCTCGTTCGTCCGCACGGCACGCCCCGGCCCTCGCCCCCGGGGCTCGTGCGCGTGACCGGGGATCTGTTGGATCCCTCCGAATTGACCGACGCATTCAAGGGCGCCGGAACCGTGTACTATCTCGTCCACTCGATGGCGAGCCGCGACCGATCGGTGGACTTCGCACACCTCGACCGGCAGATCGCCTACAATACCGTCCGCGCCGCCACTCGTGCCGGTGTGGAACGGATCATCTATGTCGGTGGGCTAGGACGGGGATCGAACGAGCCCTCGCCGCATCTCGAGAGCCGGCAAGAGGTGGAAGAGATCCTCGCGAGCGGCTCGCCCTCCCTAACGACCTTGCGGGCCGCGATCATCCTCGGCGCCGGCGGTGCGTCATTCGAGATGATGGTGCAGCTCGTCGAGCGACTCCCCGCAATGATATGTCCTCAATGGATACGGACCCGGTGCCAGCCGATCGCACTGGACGATCTGGTCGAATATCTCGTTGGTTGCCTGTTCGAACCACAGACCTCTGGGCGTGGGTTCGACGTGGGGGGACCCGATGTCCTGCCGTACTACGAGATGCTCCATCGCATCGGAGACCGACTCGGAGCCCGATCTTGGATAATCTCTACGCCGTTCCTGACTCCCCGGCTCTCGTCCCATTGGGTCGGGTTCATCACGACCGTCTCCGCACCGATGGCCCGACTCCTGGTCGATGGCATGAGCACCGAGGTGACGTGCCGAGAGAACGAGATCCGCAAACTCGTCGACGTAAGGTTGCACTCGTTCGATGAGGCGCTCGACCTCGCGTTCGCGGATCGACCCCTTCGCCCGCTCTCGATGCGACAGCACTTGGCCGGGCTCCCCGGTGGCGGCGATCGACTCGTGTCGTTCCCGCCGGCGCGCCCCCCTCCCGGACGCTAAAGCTATTCCGGAACCGGGCCGAAGAACTCGATCCAGTTGCCGTCCGGGTCCCGAGTGTACACAAGATTCTCGTGCTCCTCGCGGATTCGAGCCACGATCGGGAGCCTTCGCCGGCGCAGCTCCTTTTCCCAGGCCTCTACGTTGGACACGCGAAAGCCGAAGTGATCGAACTCGGTGCCCTTGCGGATGGGCTCGAAGAACCGGTTCGTTCGGGGGTAGAAATTGAGCTCCAGTCGCTGAGCCGCACCCGGGAACGAGAGGTGGATCCATCGGCCTCCATGTCCCATCTGCCCGCGCCGGTAGACCCGGAAGCCGAGCTTCTGGTAGAACCGGAGCGATCGGGCGAGGTTGCGGGTGCGCAATCCGCTGTAGACGAATTCGACCTTGACCCGAGCCATCCACACGCTCGAGCCGATCGCCGAGATAAAAGTGGCGGAATCCGAAGGATTCCCTAACGGAGGCGTGCTTCGGACCAGACCCCGGCGAGGAGCATTTCCGCGGAGAGTGAGCGCGGCGGGAGAGTTCCTTACGGAGGAGTACCCGGTCTCCACGCGATTTCATGCCCGGGCTGGGAATGAGAAAATTCTCCTCGATGTGGTCCCCGGCACCCTCGGGCCGGTCCGCGGCGAGGGGAAGTGTCTGAGCGCACAGGAGTTTCGTGCGGTAAACGATCCCCGGTCGTTCCTCATCCCCTCGCTTTGGGTTGAGGAGAGCGCATACGTGCGCCATCGCACGCTTCCCCACACGCGAGAGTTGCTCGAGCGAGTCGAGAGGTTGGTCGACGAACCGATCGAATCGACCGACACGAAACTCATTGGATGAGATCCGAGTCGCACCGATCGGGGATTCAGAGCTGGGAACCCCAGAACGCAACGGGTCTGCGCCCCGAGAGGGTGGCCCATCCGGAATGGAAGAAGCGCGCTCGCAACTTCCGTCTAGAGCTTCAATCGTTTCGGGGTCGCCAGCAGGTCTTCTTCGTCGCGACGCCGCCGCTGAGCCCGAGCGCCCACATCAACGTCTCTCCCAAGGGGCTCGATGCACGGAAGGTTCTCTCGCCTCCGGAGCTCGGGTATCTCGACCTCACCGCAAGCGGGAACGAGACGAGCGCCCACCTCCTCGAGACTCGCCGCACGCCGCTCACGAAGTGGGCCGCCGTGAAGGGGGTCGAAGGACTCGAAGCGTATCGGACCGAGAAGAACGAGGCCAGCATCGACGGGTTGGCGACCCATCGCGCGCGCCAGAAGCAGGACCTCCCCCGTAGCCCCAGGGCAGACTATGGTTCTCGGGATTGCCTGGGAACGGCTGGCTTCCGGGCCATCTCCTCAACGATCGCGGGAGGGCTGTGCCCCAGAGGCCGTGTTCGCCCCGTCCGCACAAACCCTCGCCCCGCGTAGAGAGCGCTCGCCGCCTCCTGGCTCGGGTTGACCTCGAGGAGGACGGTTCGAGCGGGAGCGGCCGACGCAAGCCAACTCAAGAGCTGGTCCAACATTCGGCCACCGGTCCCCTTCCCTCGGCTCTTGGGGTGGACCCACATCCCCCAAACGTGCGGCTGCTCGTCCTCGGTGAAGCTGCCGATCATGCCGACCAGCTGGCCGGGTCCGTTCTCCGCGACGTAGATGGCTTCTCGAGCTCCGGTGCTTCCACGGGTCGCCCAATTCTTCCACTTCTGGGGATCGGATTCCTGTTCTCGGCGCAGGTTGCTCCCAAAGGCGAGCGGATCGGTCTCCAGTGCCGCAAGCCGAAGGATGCGGAGCGCGTCCCAGTCCTCGGGACGGATCCGGCGGATGCGGGTCGTATCACGGGTTGCCATTACGAGCCCTCGGGAAGCCGTGTACCAACTTAGAGACACCCCACGCTCGGGCGATGGGACGGGCTGCCCGTCGCGCGGCGGAGTACCGCCGTGGCGCCTCGTTCAAGACTCGGAGGTTGCACCTCCATTCCCCACGCCTAGCTCCCAGTCACTTTCCGATGCCCGTAGGCTGAACCGAAGGCGCTGAACGCGGCGGTGACCCAATAGCCCTGGTCCTCGGACCCGACGAGTCCGAGGGCGAACGCCGTTCGGAGGACGCCGATATGCGTGAGCGCCTGGAGATAGTTGCCGAGAGGTCGATTCGAG
>JAKAZU010000090.1 GCA_021826525.1 Thermoplasmata archaeon | reverse complement strand
GGGGATCGCCTTCGGGCCGGTCGCCGCGCCGGCGAAGTAGATCCCCGGTAGGCCCGAATCAATGGTGTTCATGTCGGAAAGCTTGGGCGTGAGGAACCCCTCGGGACCGACCGGTACGTGGAAGAGCTCGGAGGCCTCCTTCGTCCCGGTCCCCGGTTCCATCCCGCTCGCGAGCACGATCAGGTCGAAGGGAACTTCGGTGGGTCGGCTCAGGATCGTGTCCTCGCCCGTCGCGATGAGGCGCTTCCCGCCCTCCGTCAGGGAGACCGCGCCGATCCGCCCCCGGATGAACTTGACCCCGTAGTCCTGCATCGACTTCCAGTAGAGGTCTTCCCAGAGGCCGTAGGTTCGGACGTCCATGTAGTAAATGTACGCGTCGATCTCGGGATGTTTCTGGCGGATCTCGACCGCCTGCTTGATGCTGACAACGCACCCCATCCGGCAGCACCACGGATTGCCGATCTGGATGTCGCGGGAACCGACGCACAGGATCCAGGCGATCCGCCGCGGGGGCTTCCCGTCGGACGGTCGGAGGACCTTGTCGTCGTGGATCATCCCCTCGAGCTCCTTGAAATCGAGCACGTCGGGAAAGTGTCCGTAGCCGTACTCGAACTTGCGGCGGGAGTCGAAGTGGTCGAATCCCGTAGCCAAGATGACCGCGCTGACCTCCCGCGTCTGGGCGGTATCCTTGGACTGGAGCGACACCCGGTACCCCTTCCCTTCGGGCTCCGCGCGGGCGATGAGCGAGCCGGTGTGCAGCTCGATCTTCGGATTGTGTTCCACCCGCTGGATGAGCGGTCCCAGGATCTCCTCGGCGGGCCGAAGGTCCGGCGCCAGGAGCGAGTAATGCCACCGCGTCGGATTGCCGCCGAGGTAGGACTCCTTCTCCACCAATAGGGTGGGCGCACCGAGGCTCGCGAGCTCCGCCGCAGCGCTCAGACCGGCCGGCCCGGCGCCCAGCACCAGGATCGGATTCAACGCCCGCCTCTCCCCGCGCTGGGGATGGGGACCGGTGACAGCGGAGGGGTCGCCCGGGTCTCGTCCGGCAGGACCTGCCCCTTGTTGATGGCAAAGAACCGCTCGATATCCTCCCGCGGCGGGTGCAGAAGTTCGGGCGCGCCCCCGCTCTTGAGCTGCCGAAGGTAGTCGAGGAACTCGGTCTTCGCGGTCCGCCAGTCAATCCCGAGGCGGTCGAGGAGCCGATCGACGGGAGCCGCATGCCAATGGAGCTGGGCGATCTTGTAGGGATGCGCCCCCATCGTGAGGGCGACGAACTGAATGTCCGAAAGGACCGGCAGCAGGTACGGCTGGCCGTGGGCTTTCCCAATCCACTGGCTCTTGTCGAGCGTCGTGACACAGCCCGTGTCGCTGGTGATCGCAACGTCCGAATGGGCCTCTTCGACCATCGGCCGGATCTTGCGCAGGTTCGCGAACGATCGGCTGAACTCCCGCTCGCTGAGGATGTGGCGGAACCCGAACCCGCAACAGTCGTACCAGGTCGAGTAGTCGGCGACCGTCGCACCGAGGGCCAGGAGGATCCCGGTCGGTACCGCCGGTCGCTGCCCCTGATAGACGGCGTCATCGTAGATCGCGTCTTCGGGCACCATCTTGTAGTAGTGACAGGGTTCGTGCACGGTCGCGACCACGCCCGACGCCGCGATCTTCTGGCGGGCGACGATCTCGGGGGCCATCGCCTGCACCCACTCCGAATAGTGGACGATCTCCTCCGGCAGCACCAGGTCCCGGTCCATCGAACGGAGCACGTCGCGGACCTTGTGCCGGATCTCCGCGTTCTCGACCAGGAGCTTGCGCATCTCCTTGTAATCGCCGAAGCTCGTGCCGCAATGGATCAGCGGGAAATGGTCGGTCTCGTAGGCGCGGTGGAAGTTTCGCGCCGCGACCGCCGCGAGGGCGACGGGATTCGACGTCGCCGTCCCGTGATAGTTCCAGGCCGTGCAGGAGGTCTGGTGGGGCTCGTTGAGGTACGAGCGCCCGGTTTCGTTCATCACCCACAGGAGGGACGAGGGGTAGCCGGGGATGTTCCCGCACTGGCCGCAGGACTTGTGATGCCAGAGCCGGTTGGTGGGGATCCGCTTGGTCCAACCGAACAGGGTCTTCATCTCGACCGGCCGATTCTCGGGCCGGATGCGGTGGACGATGAGCTCCCCCTGGTCCTCGAGACGGTCCATCTCCTCCCGTACGTCGACGACCTTCTTTCCGGTCCCGTGCCGGCGTTCCGTCCGTTCCTCGATCACCTGGCGAATCTGGGTTGCGTTGAGCATCGTCCCTCTTCACCCGGAAAACGTGGCCACCGGCCCGTGCATGCGCTCGATCTCGGTCCGGTACCGCTCGCGCGCCTCGGTAAACTCCTCGCGTCGCTCCTCGATGAGGTCCACGAGCATCTCCGTGAGATCCGGATCGAGCCCGCGCAGCATGTCGAGAACCCCGGTCTGCTCGTAGATCCGGAACAGTTCGAGGGACGTCTGCACCGACACCTCCCACGACGACGTGGTCGTCTGCAGGACGTCGATGGGGATCGCCTTGCGCATGACCTCCGCGCTCACGCCCCACACCTGCTCCGACCCCGCGGCGAACGGGCCCCAGTCGCGGAAGAAGTCCGGCTGGATCATGTCGGAGGAGACCTGGGTGCCGACGGTCATCAGCAGGGTGAGCGACCGATTGAACGGGGAGAGCGTGCGCCGCGTCGCCTCCACACCGTGACGGACGGAGAGCTCCCGCATCACGCTGATGATCCCCGCGATGTCGTTACCGAAGCGGCAACGCATGTTGCAGGTGTAGCATTGGCAACAGGCCCAGATCTTTTCCTGCATCGCGTCCCAGAGGGTCGTGGCGTCCCCCGTCTGGGCGATCTGGAGCATCTCGCGAGGGGAAAAGTCGTAGAATCGAGCCGCCGGGCAACCCGTGGTGCACTCGCCGCAGTTGAGGCATCCGAGTACGAACTCATGATGCCGGGGATCCTGGCGGAACTCGGTGAACATCTGCTCGGCGAGCGTCCGGTCTGACGCGGTCATCCGCTCGCGACCCGTCAGGTTCATCGACGGGGGGTCCGGAGCTTCCTCCTCGACCAGCGAGAGGACGCGCCGTGGCAGGTGGGCAACCACGCTCATGACGGATTCCAGATGGACAAACGTCCAAACGGGAGGGCCATGATAAGGCTTTGCACGGGGTTCTGTTCAATCACGATTGCCCCGGCCACCGCGAAGGCGCCGGAATGCTCACACCGCCGGGGTTGCGAGGGCCGGTGGAGGCCCGACCGGATGCCCCGGACGCTCCTTGTGCACCCGTTCGATGCCCATCGCCCGGGCCCGAGAGACCCCGGGCAGTTCGCGGATGGCGGTGAGAAGGTCGGTCGTCTCCTCTGCGGTGGGCGTCGACGCGAGCACCATCAGCTCGGAACGGCCGTGGAGCTCGAAGATGTAGCAGACGCCCGGGTAACCGGCGATCGCGGCGGCGACCTCTTGGATCGCCTGCGGGGCCGCGTCCGTCGGATGGACGTACAGGACCGCACAGTCCGGCGCGCGACCGACCTCGGCGAGCCGTTGGACGCTGACGAGCGGGACGAATCCCTGGAGCACGCCGAGACCGCTTAGTTGGCGAACGCGGGTGCTCACGGTGGTCACGCTCGCCCCCACCCGCCGGGCCACCTGGCGAAAGGAGGCCCGCCCGTCGTTCTGGAGTGTCCGAAGTATCCGGATATCGAGATCGTCCAGGCTGACCCGGGGACGTCGGCCCGGTCCGGGTCGCGGGGCGGGCGACGGCGGGGAACGGGAGGCGTGCCGGG
>JAKAZU010000089.1 GCA_021826525.1 Thermoplasmata archaeon | reverse complement strand
CGATCTGACGACCTCCTCCAATTGGCGCAGGAGGTCGTAGTAGGTCAGGTTCTTGCGCTCCTCTCCGACGCGGCGGGACCACTCGCGCAGGATCGTCGCCCGCGGGTCTTCTACCTTGTAGACCCGGTGCCCGAAACCCATGATCCGCTCGTGAGCGGCGAGCTTCGCCTGAACCACGCCCTCGACCCGGTCGACGCTCGCCATCTCGTCGAGCAGCTCCATGACGCGCTCGTTGGCACCGCCGTGGAGCGGTCCCTTGAGCGTGCCGATCGCGCTGGTGATCGCGCTGTAGAGATCGCTCAGGGTCGATGCCGTCACGCGCGCGGCGAAGGTCGATGCGTTCAGCTCGTGGTCGGCATGGAGGATGAAGGCGACGTCCATCGCCCGCGCATCGAGCGGGGAGGGGTCGCGGTCGAGAATGGCGTAGAGGAGGTAGGCCGCGTGCGAGAGCTCCGGGCGGGGGCGGAGCGGGGGAAGCTTCGCGCGGCGGCGATGGAACTGGGCGATGATCGTCGGGAGCGCCGCGGTCAGTCGCTGGGCCCCGCCGATCGACGTGGGTCCGGGCTTCGTCTCCCCCGGCTCGAACAGCGCGAGTGCGCTCACCGCGGTGCGGAGCACGTCCATCGGAGAGCTGTCGAGCGGCATCGCGTCGATGAGCGCAACGAGTTCCGGAGGAAGCGAGCGGAGCGCCACCAGCTGCCGGCAAAGGTCGTCCAGCCGGGCGGGCGTGGGGAGCTTTCCGTACCAGAGCAGGTAGGCCACCTCTTCGAAGGTCGAGTTCGCGGCGAGGTCGCGGATGTCGTAGCCGTCGTAGATGAGCCGTCCCTGGAGGCCGTCGATGAAGCAGATCCGCGACTGCAGCGCGACGACATCCTGTAGCCCCTTCTGGACTTCCATCGGTTCGGGCATGATCGGTGGCCACCTCCTACGAACGTGGGCGCGAGGAGACGGAGGTTTATGCTGTTTCGGTGCCCCGGGGCGTGTCCACCGTGCTCGGTGCTCCCGAGCTCGGCGGCTGGAGCGCGGTCTCGAGCGGCTTCGGCCGCGTGCGGCGCTCGTACGCGACCGTGGCCGCGGCCCAGATGGGGAGCGAGGCGAGCAGCCCGCCGGCCGCCACGAGGAAGACGAGCTGGAAGCTCCCGAAGATCGCGATGACCCCCGAGAGTCCCGCCCCGGCGACCGCGGCGACGCCTCCGAGGGCGCTGTTGACCCCCAGGAGTCGGCCCGCGTCTCGGTCGTGGAGGCCCCGGAATAGCATCATCGAGCTCGAGATCGTGAAGAAGGCCACCGCCGCGCCGAGAACGCCGTAGACGATCGCGTTCGCACCGAACGCCCCGGGGACCGTCCACGCAATGAGCGGGAAGGCGGCGGTGGCGAGGTACCCCAGGCTCCGCAGATACGTGGAGCTGCGGACGAGGCGATCCGGACCGATCCGGGTCGTGAGCGCTCCGGTGAACGGAAAGAGGAGACCCTGGGCGGCGCTGTTGGACAGGTTGATGAGGAAGATCGAGGACGCCGCGATCCCGATCGAGGTCAGGTACGGCGTGAACGAGATGTTGTACAGGTTGGCGGACAGGTTGAACAGGAACATCGCCAAGAAGATCAACGGGATCTCGTGGCGGATCTCCTCCCGGGCCCACCGTCCGAAACGATCGAAGGGACGGGGCGAGATCGGGGGCCGGACCGGAAAGAACGGGAAGGCGTTGTGCGTGGTCGAAGCGCGGCGCATGCGCGAAAAGAGGCTCTCCGGGTGCAGCGCCATGTCGGACGTACGGTGAGGGCGCGCCCCTTCCGAGACGCCGAACCAGATCCAGACGGCGGAGACGGCCGCGAGGGCGCCGAGGACGTACAAGATCGAGCTCAGCGCGAGCGCGTTCGTGGTCCAGACGAAGCCGATCAGAAGCCCGACGATGCTGCCGATGATCGACATCTCCTGAAAGGAGGAGTACGCGTTCGCTCGCTCCTTTCCCGGGAACTTCTCGAGCAGGAGCAGGTTCGATGCGCTCGCCCCGGCCGGCGCGATCAGGCCGATCACCGCGTAGATCGCGTACAGCGTGCCGAGCGATTGGACCTGGGTCAGGGCGATGTATAGGAGGGCAAAGCCGCCGTAGTTGATCGCGAGGAAGGCCCGGCGCAGATGGAAGCGGTCGGAGAGATGCCCCCACAGCACGCTCGAGAGGATCACCGCGGAGTTGTACAGCGTCGCGGAGAGCGCAACCGCGGACCAGGACCCGTGCAGCGGGATCAGGATCAACAGGGGAAGGACGACCCCGAAACCGGCCGTCGCGGCGTTGATCGGGACGAACGAAAGCAACCAGGGGCGGGCGAGAAGTCGGGAGGGCCAGGTAGGCAACGAGATCGCCATTCTAGGAAGAGGACGCAGCTCCTTCCGAGGGAAGGCCTACTTAAGTCGCCATGGCCGCAGTGGAACGGGCTCGGGCCTCTCGAGATCCGTCGGGAAGCCCCCGAGCGCGCGCAACGCGCTTCCGGAGGCGGCGGCGTGGCGTTCGAGCCCGGGCGACCGTCCGGAGGGTCGCCGGAACCCGGGCCCTACGGTCGAGCCCCTGCACGAAGGCGACGCGAAGTCCGCGAACCTTCCGGGGCATCCTCCGGGGTTTTCGGATAGGTAGTACATCCTTATTAGGCGGGCCGATGTCGGCGCTCCGTCAGGGCGAGGGAATGGACGTGGCGATCGGATTCGTGCTCATCAGTACGGCCCCGGCCAAGGAGCACGATGTCTACAACGACCTCCTTCGGGTGAAGGGGATCGTCGAGCTCCACCCGTTGTTCGGGGAGTACGATCTGATCGCGAAAGTGGAGGCCGAGGACTTCAACGCGCTCGGCCAGCTCGTCGTCGACCGTATCCGCTCCGTGCCGGGTGTTATCGATACCAAGACCTTGACGGGCATCCGTTTCTGAAGCAGAGGAAACCGAGGAAATACACATGGTAGGAAGTCTGATGGCGGCCACATTGAGCGTCGGCGGATGGGAGTTCCTTACGATCCTATTGCTGATCTTCGGTCTGTTCATGATCCTCGCCGGCGCCTTCACCTCGTATTTCGGTAGCGGCCGGAGCCGGATGATCGGGGTCGGCCTCGTCGTGATCGGCCTCGTCGTCGGGATCCTGTCGGCCTACTTCTACAGCGCCGGGACCCACCAGCTGGGCGGCCTCATCTGGGAGTCGTTCCTCGTCATCATCGCCGCGGTCATCGGGGCGCTCGTCGCGATCGGGATCTTCCTGGTCGCGATCATGAAGTCCTGAGCGCACCGCGCGGAGCCCGCGGATGCCTCGCCCTCGCTCGAGGGCGCGCCGCACGCCGGCGCTCGTTACCCTGACGAGCGATCTCGGGGCGGCGTACGCCGCCCAGATGAAAGCGGTGCTCGCCCGCACCCTCCCGCCCGGTCACGTCATCGACCTCACGCACGAGCTCCCCGCGCACCGCATTGCAGAGGCGGCCTTCCTCCTCCGCGCGATGGCACGCGCCTTCCCCGCGGGCACGGTGCACGTAGCGGTCGTCGACCCGGGCGTCGGCGGCCGACGCGCCCCGATCGTGATCCGGTGCCGTGACGGCTCTCGGCTCGTCGGGCCCGACAACGGCGTGCTGGCCCCGCTCGCGGCGGCGCTCGGAGGCGCCCGCGCGTGGAGGATCGAACCCGCCGCCGGATCCGGGCCGCGCGTAGGCTCGACCTTCGAGGGGCGGGACCTCTTCGCGCCGACGGCCGCCCGCCTCGCTCTCGGAGCCGCTCCGGGCTCGATCGGCCGGCCGCATCGGTTCCATCGTCTTCGGCTCCCGCAAGCGGAGCGT
>JAKAZU010000088.1 GCA_021826525.1 Thermoplasmata archaeon | reverse complement strand
TTGGCGACGAAGATGCGGCTCTTCGCGACCGCCGGGCTCGAGTCGGCGTCGTCCCTGAGGCTGACGAGGAGCGACGGGGGATGGAGCGAAACCGAGAGCAGGCCGTTGACCGTGAGTCCGTAATCCGTGATGCCGTCCCGAGTGGTGACGATCGCGACCCCCGTGGGCCAACGACCCATCAAACGGCGAAAGACGTTCGGGTCGGTGCTCGGCGGTCCGCTCACTCGTCTCTCCACTTGAAGAAGTAGATCGCGAGGGCGAAAACGATAACGGCCCCGATCAGGACGACGGCGAGATCCCCGATCGCCCGTGGGAGGTTGTTGAACAGGAGCACCTGGTTCATCCCGTCGATCACGTAGTACAGCGGGAGGACCTTCGCCACCAGCTGGAGCCCGGGTGAGAACGAGGATACCGGGAAGAACGTCCCGGCCAGAAACATCATGGGGAAGGTGATGACGTTCCCGATCACGGCCGCGGTCTCGGGTATCTTCGACACGGTCCCGGCGAGCATCCCAAGCGAAACGAAGAACAGCGGGCCCCCAATCAGGAAGGGCACCAACCAAATGCTGAAGGTGACGTGGGCGCCGAAGATCGCCGATCCGATAGCGAGCATGAGCGCGGCCGAGGCGAACGTAAGCATCGTGTACCAAATGAACCGCGATGCGAGCCACTCTCCCCGCGTGAGCGGTGTGAGCGACAGCTGCCGGAACAGGCCGTCCTTGCGATAGCTGGCGGTGACATCGACCATCGAGAACATGGGGCTGGTCAGGATCGAGAATCCAATCAGTCCCGGGACGAGGTAATCGATGTACGTGTAGACCTGGCTACCCACGTTCAGGCTGCTGGCACCGATGACCGGTGTGCAGTTCCCGCTCGAGTTGCCCCCGCAGGCCGCCTGGAGGTTGAACGCGCTGATGACGCTCTGGAGCGCTCCGGTGGCCGTCCCAGCCGACGACGCGTCTTGGGGATTGGTGTAGAGGATGACCTTGACGGGGCGATGGGCGGTGACGTTCTGGCCGAATCCTTGAGGGATCACGAGGCCGGCGGAATCCCCGTTCTGGCCGAGATACGTTGAGAGGTTGCCGACCGAGGCTCCGACGACCTGGACCTGAACCAAGTGGGTCTCGTTGAGCGCTTGGAGGAACGCCGCGCTCGTAGGGCTGTGGTCGAAGTCCTGGGCGTACAACGTCACGGTCGTCGCCCCCGTACTGGCGAAGATCAACCCGAAGAGCATGATCAGGATGACCGGGAAGATCAACGAGAAGAACAGGGCGATCGGGTTCCGTACGTAGCCATGAGCGACGATGGAGAGGTCCGCACCAATCCGCCGCGGGTTCACGGAGCGCCCCCCGCGGTCGGAGCCGCGGACTTGAGGACTCCTTCATCCATCTGGCCGACGAGGTGCACGAAGACATCCTCGAGCGTGTCCCTTTCCGTAGCGAACCCGTTCCACGGGAGCCCGCTCGCATCGATGACCGACAGTATTCGCAGGGCGTCCCCCTTCTCTCGGAGAGCGATCTCGAGCCGGCCGGACTCGTAGCGGACCGCGATCCCCAACTTCTGGCGCACGTACTCCGCGAGCTCGGGAGATCCCTGGACCCGCAGGCGCTCCGGGCCGCCGTAGGTCTCGATGATCTCCCGCGGGGTTCCGCGGGCCACGATTCGCCCGCGGTTGATGATCGCGACCTGGTCGGCGAGGAGCTCGGCCTCCTCCAGGTAGTGCGTCGTGAGGAAGACGGTCCGACCGTCGCGCTTCAGGTCCCGGACGACCTTCCAGATGGCACGCCGCGCATGGGGATCGAGGCCGGTGGTCGGCTCGTCCAAGAAGCATACCCGAGGCTCGTCGACCAGGGAGAGCGCGAGGCCGAGCTTCTGCTTCTGGCCGCCGGACAGCGTGTCGAAGCGCGAATTCGCCTTGTCCGTGAGCTGCACCTGATCCAGGAGCGCCGCGGGATCGGGCTGCTTGCCGAAGAGCCGACCATAGTACACGATCGCCTCCTTCGGGGTGACCTTCTCGAAGAAGCGGAATTCCTGGGGGATCACCCCGATCTGGTGATGCAGCTCCTGCCCGTCGGTCCACGGATCGAGACCCAGCACGCGGATATCTCCGGAGGTACGGCGTCGGAGTCCCTCGAGCATCTCCGTTGTCGTGGTCTTGCCGGCCCCGTTGGGACCGAGGAAGGCGAACACCGAGCCCTCCGGAACATCGAAGTCGATGCGATCGACAGCCGTGAGGGCGTCGTAGCGCTTGACGAGCGCGCGCACCTCGATCGCATTCGACATCCTCCTCGCCGTGCGACGCTGGGATATGTAACCTACGGACGACCCCGGAGGGAACAACGGCCAGCACGAGCGGCGGGGCTCCGGCGGCCGCTCCAGGCCACCGGAGTGGGTGAGGCACCGTCAGCGAAGGCGGAAGACGCAGGGGCGGAGCGCGGAGGGCTTCGGCCATGGCCCGAGGGCCACCTGGTGCACCTGCCTCACCGCGCCAGTTGCGGAGGCTGCGAGGGCCTCGCTCCATCCGTCCCTGGTCGTCACAATAAGAAGCACGCCGCCGGAGTAGTTATCTATTGTAACGTTAAACTCGATTAATGAGTTAAATCGGCCCCCGTCCCTCGAGAGCCGAACAGGACGAGGGCGACCTTCCCTTGCTCGGTCAGCCGGACCCGTCCCCGCGGCCCGATACCCTCGATCCGGACGAACCCCCATCGCTGCTCGAGCGGTTCGAGCCGGCGGCGAAGACGCCCATGCTGAGCCTGGGGGGTGAGCTCGCCGCCCTCGAGATCCTTTGCGTCGAGGCGCAGCTCCCGGAGGAGCTCGCGCTTGCGAAGTGCTCCCCCTCGTCGGTCGAGGGCGTCGAGCACCTCGACGAGCTCGGATCCCGGCGCGCGCAGCTCGTAGACCCCCACGGGATCGATGCCGCTGACGACATCGTTGACGGGTCGCACGCGGGGGGTGCGATTGGAGTACCACGAGCGGGAGACCCGAACGTAGTACGGCTCTCCCTTCCACAACATGCACGAGAGGGTTCCCGCGATCGACGTGATCTTGGTCCCGGTCGAGACGTTCACCCGGATGGGAACGACCGACGCGTCGTGGCGGTCGAGTCGCCGCTCCGACTCGAAGATCTGCCGGAACGCTCCGAGCGCTCCGAACACGTCCCATATCTCCGTCGGCGTCACCCGGACGTCCACGGGCCACGGGGCGGCACGCAGGCGCCGCACCACAGCATCGACGAACGGTTGTGCAGCGTCGCGCTCGGAGCGTGTCAACAAGTAGACGCGATCAGCGCGATCGGAGAGGATCGGTTCGGTGATGCGCTCGACCTCGAAGCCCACGGGAGCGACGTGAATCCGCGCGCGCGGGTCGCCGATGGGAGTTTTCGGGATCGAGCGCGTCGAGCGACTCGGCACGGCGGACGGAACGCGATGAATCGGATGAGCTTGCGGGGCCCGACGGGCCGGGTTGCCTTGCACGAGGAGTCCTTGCACGCGTTGCAACACGGCCGCTGGGACGAAAGGTGATATCGCCCCGGATCCCGCCCTGCCTCCCCGAGTCAGATCCCGATGGCCGTACCGCTCGCCGCCGCACTTCGCTCAACCCCGCTCTTCTTCGAGTCCGTCCCGCCCGGTGCCCGCACCAGCGCCGAGCGTGCAGCGAAGCAGCTCGCCGCGGTCGTGGACGTCATCCGAGCCGTCCCGCGCATCGATGCGGTGGACGTGCCCGAACTCGTGGACGAGAACCACGAAGGACGTCCGTACTACCGGACGGGAGATTCCCGCGAGTACGCGCGACGGATCCACGAGAA
>JAKAZU010000087.1 GCA_021826525.1 Thermoplasmata archaeon | reverse complement strand
TGTTGTTGTTGCTCGCGTGGGTGTGCGCGATGCCGGTCTTCGCCATGGGGCTCTACGCGTTCCCCCCTTCGGCCGGAACCGCCGGGGCGTCCCGGGAGGCCTCGCGCGCGGCGGCGCGCTCCCGGAGCGCCACGCGGACCGGGTGCTCATCGCTCGCGATCGGGCTTGTGGGGCAGTAGGAGATCATCGTCTCCTCGCGCGCGCCGACGAGGTATCCGGGGCGCGTCACGCGATGCTCGCCGATCGAGATGTGCCCGTGGACGATGATCTGCCGCGCGCCCTTCGGGGTGGGCGCGAGGCCGCGGTGGTAGACGATCCACTCCAGGCGCCGCTGCAACAGGTCCTCGGTCGTGAGCGCGAGCACGTCGTCGATCGTCGGAGTGCCCACGGGGAGCACGCCGAGCCGAGAGAGTCTTCCGAGGAGATCGGTCGTCTCCTTCTGCGCCTGCTCTTCCGCGGCGCGGATGCGGGCTTGGAGCTCGCGCGCCTGGCGGCGGATCCGGCGTAGGATCGACTGGGCCTTCCACAGTTCGCGCTTGTTCTTCAGCCCGTACTTCGTGAGCAGCTTGCGCTCCTCGGCCATCCGGGTCGCTTCCCACGGATGCTTCGGAGTATCGTAGGTGCGGCGCAGAAATTTCGGATCGCCCATCGTCGCCTCACTCCTTCTTCGCGGGCGTGCCCTTGGTCGGCGCGGGCGTGGGCTTGGCGGGCGTCGCTCCCTTGGCCGGAGCGGGGGCCGCGCCCTTGGCGGGTGCGGCGGCCGAGGTCGCGCTCGGCGCGGCGGCCGGGGCGGGACCTCCGCCGCCGCTCTCCTCCTTCGCCTTGCCCGCCGCGGCCTCGCGGGCGGTCTTCTTGATCACACCGGCGGCCATGCCCGTTCGTCCGTTGGAGCGGGTGCGCTGGCCCCGGACCTTCTGGCCCCGCTCGTGGCGAACGCCGCGGTACGACCGGATCATCTTCATCAGATTGATGTCGTCGCGTCGCCCGGTCTCGAGATCGGGCCCGATGTAGTGGAGCGTCTCCCCCTGGGCGTACTCCCGCGGGTGGTTGATCATCCACGGGGGCACGTTCTGGGGAAGCTGGTTGAGCGTCGTCTCGATCCCGTCGACCGTCGCCTCGGGGAGGTTGCCGATCATCTCGTTGGGATCGACGTGGGAGAGGTGGCACGCCGCTTCCGCGATCCGAATCCCTACACCGCGCACGCCCGTCAAGGCCAGCGCGGTGGATCGCCGTCCGTCGAGGTCCGCGCCTCCGAGCCGGACGATGTAGCGGAAGTTCGGGTTGTCCGGGATCGGCTTGCCGCCCTTCTTCTCCCCCGGAGCGGGAGCGGTCTTTCCCTTGCCCTTCCCCTTGGGAGCGTCCTTGCCGTCCTTGCCTTTCGCCGGCCGCTCCTTCCTTCCGCCCTTGTCGGCGGAATCGCTGGAAGCGTCGGCGACCGGGGCGGCCGCTTCCTCCTTGGGGTTCTTAGGCACGGAGTTCCCTCTTCTTGCTGAGCTAGCGGAGGAAGCGATTTCCCGACCGCGCCGGGACCCGTTCCCTACCGAGAGCGGCGGCGGAAATAGCCTCTCCTTTTAAGCGCTTCGGGGAGCGGGTCGCTCGGCCGACCCCCGGCGAGCCGCCGTCGCCGGCTTCGTCGCAACGCGCTCGGTACGTGCGGCCGATGCCTCCTCCAGAGGGGCCGGGCCGCGGACCGCGGCTTCGAGGACGCGGTAGCCCGAGCCGCGGGCGACGACCTCTACGGAGCCGGGCCAATGTTCTTCGAGCCACGCCTGATAGAACCGGATCCCCTGGCTGCCCTTGCCGACCAGGAACAGGCGGCCTCCGGGTTCGAGGTGCGCGGGCGCTTCGGAGAGGAGCTGGACGATGAGCGCTCGGCCGGCGTGATACGGAGGATTGGTCGCGATCACGTCGAACCGCTCCTCTGGGACGGGCGCGAAGAGCGAGCCGGCGCGCACCTCCGCGTTCGTGATCGCATTGCGTTCGAGATTGCGCCGAGCGAGATGGGTCGCGCGCCGGTTCACGTCCGTGAGGACCACGTGGCCCTCGCTCGCGGATTTCGCGGCCGCCACGCCCACCGGGCCCCAGCCGCACCCGAGGTCGAGCACCCGATCGCGGGGCTGGACGATCATGTTCGCGATGAGGAGCTCGGTCCCCCGGTCGAGACCGTGGCCCGCGAACACTCCGGTATCGACCTGGAAGGAGAGCATCTCGCCGCGGTACAGGAACCTCAGCTCCGTGGGATGGGAACGCGCGCGCGGCCGTTCGCTGAAATAGTGTTCCTCGCCCGCGTAGGGATCCTCGACCATCCGCTGGCCTCAACGACCGAAGAGGGAGGAGCGCCGGGCGCCGGCGGCCGCGTCCCCGAGCGCTTCGTGGAGGAGCTCCTTCTGCCGCCCGGAGAGGGATTTGGGGAGTTCGACGTGGACCGTGACGTACAGGTCGCCTCGGGACGTACGCCCGAATGGAGGGAACCCTTCGCCGCGTAGGCGGAGCGGGCGCTCCGGCTGGGTCCCGGCCGGGATCTTGAGGGACGCCTCGCCCGTGATCGTCCGGACGACCACCTCTCCACCGAACAGGGCGATCGCGAGCGGAACGGTGGTCTCGGTGTAGGCGTCCGTCCCGTCGCGGCGGATTCCGGGCATCGGCTCGAGCTGGATCCGAACGAAGAGATCGCCGGACGCTTCCCCGTCGGGGGTTTGCACCCCTTGGCCCGGGACCCGAAGGACCGTGCCGTTCTCCACGCCCGGCGGCACCGTCACTTCGAGACGACGCACCGCCCGGCGCTGGCCCGTCCCGTGGCATGTGGGGCACTTGTCGATGATCCGGCGTCCGGAGCCCCGACACTTCGGGCACGGCCCTACGGTGATGAACTGGCTGTAGCCTTGACGTCGAACCTGGCGGACCTGGCCCTGGCCCTTGCACTCCGGGCAGGTCTCCAGCGCGGTGCCGTGACGCGCCCCCGTTCCCCGACAGTCCGGGCACGGGCCGATGTGAGGCAGCTCGATCTTCGGACGGGCGCCGTCCACCGCGCTGGCGAGGGGCAGTCGCAGGGCGACCTCGATGTGCTGGCCCACGCTCGGGGCGCGGCCGGTGAAGCCGCTGGAACCTCCAAACATGCTGGCCATGAACTGCTGGAGGAACGGGTTGTTGGCCAGCATGTCCTCCAGGTCGCCTTGATGCGTGAAGTTCTGCCAGGTGAACCCGGCCGGGCCGAAGTCCTTCTCGACGCCCCGGAACCCCTCTTGGTCGTACCGCTCGCGCTTCGTCGGATCCGCGAGCACCTCGTACGCCTCGCTCAGCTCCTTGAACTTCTCCTCCGCGGCTTTCGGATTGTCGCGGTTCATGTCCGGGTGATGCTGGCGGGCGAGGCGCCGGTACGCCGACTTGATCTCATCGGGGTGCGCCGTGCGAGCGACCCCGAGGACCTCGTAGTAATCGCGCTTCGCCATGATCGAACGTAGACCGGGCGCTGCGCGCCCCCGCCTGCCGCATCGACTACGAGCGGCGCTATTTACGCTCTCACGCGAGCGGGACGGATCGAAACGGCCTTCGGCCAGCGCATCTCGATCGGCATTCCGACGCGACTCGGGCCTACCGCCGATGCGCGACCTTCCCGCCGGGCGACCTCGACCAGGCCGAAGCTCGACGGCACGGCCCCGAGCGCCTGTCGAGGCAGGTGCTCGTACGTGATCGCCCAGGGCAATGCGCGCGCACGCCGGCGGCCCCACCGCACCGAGAGCTGCGTGCTCCCCACCGGGATCCAGTCGCTCGGCACGTTCGTGATGAGGTTCCCGAACCGATCGATGTGCACGATCTCTCCCCGGGCGCCCCCGGGCCGACGCTCC
>JAKAZU010000086.1 GCA_021826525.1 Thermoplasmata archaeon | reverse complement strand
CCGCGAACCGGCAGCACCGCCACGGGCAATCCCGCGCGACGGGCGCGGTCCACCACCGGGGCCCCCTCTCGGTCGGACACGACGAGCGCGATGCGCGCCGGGATCCCGTGCTCGGCGATCCCCCGGGCGATCCCCTCGAGGGTCGTTCCCTCGCCCGACGCGAGAACCCCGATGGAGAGCGGCTGCGGCACGGGCCCGTTCACCTCGCCGCCCTAGAATACGGTGGTGGGGAGCGGAGCGCCAACGGTTACTGCGCCCGAGGCTCGCCTCCGAGCATGGCCGCCTCGTCCCGCTCGATCGCGCGGCACCTGGCGAGGTCGGATCCGGTCATGGCCGGGATCATCCGGCGGGTCGGCCTGCACGAACCGCCCGTCCGCCCCTCCGGGTTCCCCGCGCTCGCCCGCGCGATCATCTACCAGCAGATCAGCGGCGCGGCCGGCGCGTCGATCCTGCGGAAGATCCAACGAACAGCGGGCACGCGCGCGATGCCTCCCCCGCATTGGTTCCTAGCATCGTCCGACGGGACACTGCGCAGCGCGGGGATCTCGCCGCAGAAGATCCGGTATCTACGGGACCTGGCGTCGCACGTCGTGGACCGGCGCATCGACTTCCACCGGTTCCCCCGCATGACGGACGAGGAGATCACCGAGCACGTGAGCGCCGTCCACGGGATCGGCCGCTGGACCGCGCAGATGTTCCTGCTGTTCTCGCTCGGCCGACCCGATGTCCTTCCCACCGGCGACCGGGGAGTGCGCAGGGCGGTCCAGCGCTCCTATGGGTACCGCGGGCTCCCGGCGGAGCGCACGGTGGAGCGGATCGGCCGGCCCTGGGCGCCGTGGAGATCCCACGCGACGTACTATCTGTGGCGAAGCCTGGAGAACACCGAGCCGGGGATCGCCGCCTCGCGGTAGACGGCGGGTCGACTCTAGAGCATCACGCGCAGGTTGAGCTTCTCGGTGAGCTCTTTGTAGCGGTTGCGGATCGTCACTTCGGTCACGCCGGCGACCTCCGCGACCTCGCGCTGGGTCCGGCGCTCCCCGGCTTGAACGCTCGCGATGTAGATCGAGGCGGCGGCGACGCCCGTCGGGCCGCGCCCGCTCGTCAGCTCCCGCTCCGTCGCCAGCTTTAGGATCTCGTTCGCGCGGGTCTGGATCTCGCCCTTGAGCTTGAGCTCCGAGCAGAACCGTTGGATGTAGTCCGCGGGCTTCGTCGGGAGCAGTTTGAGCTGGAGCTCGCGCGTCATGAAGCGGTAGGTCCGTCCGATCTCTTTGCGTCCAATGCGCGACTTGGACGCGATCTCGTCTAGCGTGCGCGGCACGTTGCACTGGCGGCAGCTCGCGTAGAGCGACGCCGCGACCACCCCCTCGATCGAGCGGCCGCGGATCAGGTTGCGATTGACCGCCTTTCGATAGATCATCGCCGCGGTCTCCCGGACGTTGCGCGGGAGCCCCATGCTCGAAGCGATGCGCTCGAGCTCGGCCAGCGCGAACGAAAGATTGCGCTCGGTCGCGTTCGAGACGCGGATCCGCCGCTGCCACTTCCGAAGCCGGTAGAGCTGCGCCCGGTTGCGCGTTGGGATGGACTTGCCGAACGTGTCGCGGTTGCGCCAACCGATCTCGGTCGAGAGCCCCTTGTCGTGGATGGTCAGGGTGCTCGGGGCGCCCGTGCGGGCCCGCTTCGCGCCCTGCTCCGCGTCGAAGGCACGCCACTCGGGGCCTTGGTCGATCATCGCCTCTTCGAGGACCAGACCGCACTCGTCGCAGACCAGTTCGCCGCGTTCGTAGTCGCGGGTCAGGTGGGTCGATCCGCAATTCGTGCAGCGGGTGGGTACGACGAGATCCCCAGCCTTCGAGGCGGCCTTCGGCCCGGCGGAGACCGTGAGGTTCGCCGTCTTCGGTTCCTTGGCGCTCTCACGGGGAACCGTCATCTCGCGCCCTCCTCTCTCGAGTCGCGCAGAAGGCTCGCTCCGATGAGGGCCGCACCCTCGGCGGGCGAGACCGCCCGCCGGGGGCGCACGACCAAGTACGGCCGAGATACTGGCCCGAAGACCCGCAGCACGCGCCCGCGGAATCCGCCCTTATGATCCGTCACGATGGTTCCTTCCGGAGCGACCTCCGCCCCGGAGGAGCGCACCGTCAGCGTCCCCGTGGGGGTCACGGCCAAAACCGTACCGACCTCTCGCGATGCCGATCGCCCGTCGACGCGCGACAAGTGGTATAAACCACTTGCGATACCTATATGAGCGTTACGGTTCGGCTTCGAGGGAGTACTTGTTTCCGAGGTTCTCGGTCCGCTCAGCCGGCGAACGAATCGAGGAAGCTCCACCAGGCGCCGAGAGTCCGGTCGACCGCGCGGCCGGTCGCGGGGCCCGCGGAGGGCGACGCCCGCAACTCCCGCGCGAGGATGGCTCGCTCCGCCGCCGAGTGCTCCACGTCGGCGACCGTGTGGACTCGGAAGAACTCATGGGCCGATTTCGCGCGGAGGCCGTAGAACGCCCGCAAGCCGCGCGATTTCTCCGCCGCGACCTCGGCGAACTGCGCCTCATACGCGTACAGGGCTCCGAGTGCCGGGGCGGCTTCGCCGTCCCCGATCGTGAGCGCTTCGTAGGTCGAGCAGAGGTTCCGCGTGGCCCGCGTAGGAGCGGGAGGCCGGCGGGCGGACCAGCGAGCTCCGATCCCACGGGCGAAATCGATCCAGAGTTCCGGGTGCGTCGGCGACGACCCTTCCTCGTCTTGGAGGTTCTCGAGCAGGACGCGACGATCCTCCGCGCGCGGGAGGCGGGCGTAGGCGCCTCCGACGTAGCGCGGGAAGTTGGATTCGAAGTGGTAGTACTGGCCGGCGTACTGTCGAAGCGTGTCGAGCGAAAGTTCGCCGCGCGACCATGCCGTGTAGAACGGGTGCTTGAGCAGGTGCCGGGTCCGGATCGCAGTGTCCAGCTCGCGGAGGGTCGTCATCGCCGGCTCCATCCTCTCGAGGTAGTCGTACTTTTCGGTCGGTTCGGGAACGAATCCTGCGTGCGCTGCAATCCCCGCGCGGGAGGCATGGGCGGAGGAACTATCCCCCCGAGAACGTGGGGATGACCGTCAGGCGCACCGAGCGGTCGATCGTCGCATCGAGCGGCTGAGGGACTCCCTCGCGGAGGACCGCGCTACCTTCCGGCGGAGCTCCCACGGCTGCGAGGGCCTCCCGAATCGAAGAGCCCGGGGCGATGAGGACCCGACGCCGGTCTACCGAACCCGCCCGGGTGATCTCGAGCGTGACCTCGATCCGCCGCGGACGATGGGAGGCGCTGAGGGGGAGAGTCTCCGAGAGCCGGCCACGTGGCCGGGTCCCCTTTGAACTCCCGCGATGCATACGCACCACCAGATCTCGAATCTGGCGCCTTGGCCGAGCTAGGCTACCTCAGCACCGGAGACGCGATAGGGCGTGTCCCATAAGAGAGTATCTTCGGAATCCTTGAAATCCCGCCTCGGTTCCATCGAGGCGACCGGCGGGTCCGGCCGTCCGCGGATCGCACGGCGCTAGCCGGGTAGTGCCGGGCCGAAGCGATGGCGAACGGCCTCGTACAGGTCGAGGTGAGCGGCCACAATCTTGGGCCAGCTGTACCGCTCCTCCGCGCAGCGCCGAGCCCCGGCGCCTAGGCGTGCGCGCAACGGCCGGTCATCGCGGAGCTGTACGGCGAGCGCCCGCAGGCTCGAGGTGAGGCTGCCGCGCGAATCCGGCACCGCGATGAACCCGGCGACTCCATCTTCGAGCGCCGGCCGGACGGCCTCCGACCCGATCACGGGGAGCCCGCAGGCGAAGGCCTGGAGCACCGCGACGGGAAGGATCTCGCTCGCGCTTGGGTGGATCAGGAACGAC
>JAKAZU010000085.1 GCA_021826525.1 Thermoplasmata archaeon | reverse complement strand
GAGGCTCGCTTTCCGTTCGCCGCTCTCGGCCGTGCGCACGCGAACCATGCGACCGACGGCTGGCTCAAGGTCGTCGGGGACGACTCGACCGGTGCGTTCCTCGGTGGCCACGCCGCCGGCACCGCGGCCGGAGAGTACGCCGCGGAGTTCGCGCTGGCGATCGAGATGGGCGCGACGATGCGCGATCTCGCGCAAACGATCCACCCCCACCCCACGTTCGCAGAATCGATCGCGGAAGCGGCGCTCCTGTGGCTCGGCGAGCCCATGCACGTCGCCCGGAGAACGAGCGATGCCCGCCCACGTTGACTGGGGACGCCGGGAGTACCCGGCGTCGCTCGAAGCGATGCGTCAGCTCCGCGCGGAGCGCCGACGTGGGATGATCGGGGACACGCTCATCCTCGTGGAGCATCCGCCCGTGGTCACCGTTGGGGTCGAGGGGGACGACGGCGAGGCGATCACCTCCGGGCTTCCCGTGATCCGGGTGGAGCGCGGAGGGAAGAGCACCTATCACGGACCCGGCCAGCTCGTGGGGTACCCGATCGTGGACCTCGACGCGCGGGGCCGCGATGTGCGACGCTTCGTCCACCAGTTGGAGGAGATGCTGGTGAACAGCGTCGCCGAGTTCGGAATCGTCGCCGGCCACGTATCCGGGCGGCGCGGCGTGTGGGTAGAGGGGGAGCGGAAGATCGCCTCCATCGGCATCGCCGTGGAGCAGTGGGTCACGTTCCACGGGTTCGCTCTGAACGTCGATGTCGACCTCGCACCGTTCTCGATGTTCCATCCCTGTGGCTTCGACGGTCGCATCATGACCTCGATCGCGGAGGAGACCGGCCGGCCCGTGAGCATCGAGGAGGCGAAGGGACCGGTCCTGCGGGCTTGGGCGGCCACCTTCGGGGTGGGAGGGATGCGGGCGCCGTCGGATGCCGTGTCCTCGGCGGGTGCCCCAGCCGTATGACCGCCCCGGACGGCCGGCCGCTCCTCCTCCTCGTGGGAGGCGGAGGAGGATTGGTCGGACGCGCGGTGCTCGCCGAGTTCAAGACGGACTGGGCGATCCGCTCCGTTCACCGTCACCCGAGCCCGGAGGAGCAGCGCGGGGGTGTGGAGTGGATCGCTCAGGATGCCGGAGGGCTCGCGAACTGGGATCCGCTCCTGAAGGACGTCGATCTCGTGGTCACCCTGGCGTGGTACCGCCCCGGCCACGACCGTCGATTCGCGCCGCTCACTCAGGGATTGCTGCGGCTCTTGGAGGCCGCGAGTCGCTGCGCGATTCCGCGATTCGCCCACCTCAGCGTTCCGGACGCGCCCGCTCGCCTCGAGCAGGACCTGCCCTACCTTTCCCTGCGGCGACGCTTCGATCGCGCGCTCGAACGGAGCGGGATCTCCCACGTGATCGTGCGGCCAACGATGCTCTTCGGCACCGGCGACCGCCTCCTCACGGTGATGCTTCGCCAGATGCGGCGCTACCGCTTCTTCCCGCTCTTCGGGGACGGCGAGTACCACGTCAGCCCGCTGGCCGTGCGCGACGTGGCCCGCATCCTGGCAACGGAGGTCGCCCGCCCGGGGAGCCGCAACGTCCTTGCGGGCGGACCCCGCCGTTGGCGGTACCGGGACCTCACGGACCGCATGTTCGAGGCGCTCGGCCAGCGACCCCGATATTGGCACCTGTCCCCTCGGAACTCCGTGCGGCTCGCCTCGGCGATCGAATGGCTCGGTTCCTCGCTGATCTACCGGTACGAGGTCGAGTGGCTGCTCTCCGACATGCTCGGCCTGCCTCCGTACGCGGGGCTCGATCCGCCCCTCGCCGATGTCGAGCCGTTCATCGAGGCCGAAGGAGCCCGCAGGCGCGCTCGCGGAGCACCCGGCGCCTAGCGCGGCCGGTCGATACCGTCCTACGCTCCCCCGGGAGTGCGGGGTCATGTCGGCACCGGCACGCGTGAGCGAGAGCGGCACGATCCTCGACGTAGTGAACGCACTCGCCGATCGAGAAGGCGAGCGGGAGATCCGGCTCGATGGAACGCGGCTCGTCCGCCGGCGCATGCGCGGACGGAGCGAGGAGGAGAAGCACGCCCACTCCGATCGCTCGGTCCGGCGCACCAAGGCCTAGGTTCCGGCCCGGAAGTCCGGGTCGCTCTCCGGCCCGATCCCCCCGGGTGGGCGAATCCTACGCCATGCCCGGGGCGAAGATGTTCAGGAAGTAGCCCGCGAGGAAGCCCGCCGCGCCGGCTCCCAGGCCGATCAGTAGCATCCGAACCCCGCTCTCCCACACCGATCCGACGGTCGTGCGCGCCTCGTACCAGCCCACGAGGAAGAGCACGGCCGCGCTCAGCCCGATCGCGATGAGCCCGGCGTCCATGATCGACAGGTCGATCCCGAAGAGGAACGGGAGGAGGGGGATGATCGAGCCGACGAGGGTGGCGAGGAATACCACGGACGCGCTGCGGCCGGGCTGGCTCGCTTGGACCGGCGAGATGTGGAGCTCGAAGGCCATCATGAGATCGAGCATCATCTTCGGCTTCGCGATGATCTGGTCGAGCATCGACTCGACCTCGTCGCCGTGAAAGTCCCACTCGCGGAGGATCTCCCGGATCTCCTGCTTCTCCATGGCGGGGACGTGTTCCATCTCCCAGATCTCGCGTTGGCGCTCGGCGAGGTAGAGCTGGCGGCGTGCGCGCGTGGACGTGTACGCGACGGCGCCCATCGAAACCGATTCGGCCGCCAGCGCGGCCGCCGCCGCGACGATGATGATGAACCGGCCCTGACCGGTGGCGGCGAGCCCTAGAACGATCCCGAGGACATTGACGAGCCCATCCTGGCTTCCCAGGATGAAATCGGAGAGGAAGCCCGGCTCGGCGTGGGTCTCGCGTACCGGACTCCCCGGTGAGGTCGATGCCATCGAGCGCCGGAGCACCCGCGGTGGTTAAGGGATTGACGCTTCAGGGCCGGGCGGGAGCCACCGAACGGGCCCGGTGCTGGAGGAGGAACCGAGAGAGCCCCCCCGGCCGCATGACCCCGACCGGGGTGACGAACCCCGTGACGTACTTCGCCGGAGTGATGTCGAAGGCCGGATTGCGGGCATGGCTCTTCTTCGGAGCGATCCGCTGCGTCCCGAGATCGAGCACCTCGGCTTCGTCCCGTTCCTCCACGGGGATCGTCGTACCGTCCTTCCGGGCCACGTCGAACGTGCTCCACGGCGCCGCGACGTAGAAGGGCACGCCGTTCTCGTGGGCGAGGACGGCCTTCTCGTACGTCCCGATCTTGTTCGCGAAGTCGCCGTTGCGCGCGATCCGGTCGGCGCCGACGATGACCGCGTCGACGTCCCCGTTGTGCAGGTAGTAGCCCGCGGCATTGTCCGCGATGATCGCGTGGGGGATCCTCTCCTGGTCGAGCTCCCAAGCGGTGAGGCGAGAGCCCTGCAGGAGCGGACGGGTCTCGTCCACCCAGACGAAGAGGCGCACCCCCCGGTCGTGGGCGACGCGGATCGGCGCGAGGGCCGTGCCCCACTCCACGGTGGCGAGCGCCCCGGCGTTGCAGTGCGTGAGCACCTTGTTGGCCTGGCGGAAGAGCGGAGCCCCCGCCTCGCCGATCTTTCGGCATTCGCCGACGACCCGGGCGCAGTACGCGAGCGCGGCGGCCTCCGGGTCGTCGCCGCGGGCCCAGGCGCTTCGCACGACCTCGATTCCGACGAAGAGGTCGTAGGCCGTCGGTCGGGTCGCGCGCAGGAGCACCGCCGCCCGCGTGGGCGTCATCCCGCGTTGCCTCGAGGCGAGCGCCATCCCGTACGCCGCCGCCACGCCGATGGCCGGCGCTCCGCGGACCACCATCGTTCGGATCGCCTCCGCGGTGCCCTGGACCGTCCGCAGATGACGAACGATGAGGTGGCCGGGCAGCCGGCGCTGATCGATGAGGTGGAGCGTGTGA
>JAKAZU010000084.1 GCA_021826525.1 Thermoplasmata archaeon | reverse complement strand
GACGTATTGGCGAGCTCCGCGCTTCGCTCCCTCGGCGGTCAGGGCCGCGGCCTCGACCGAACGGCAGAAGAAGCAGCGGTTCGATGGATTCTCGCGGTACGACGCGACCGCGAGAGGATCGACCGCGATTGGCCGATGTTCGATACCGATCGTCCGGGCGACCCGGGCGGCCCGTTCGACCTCCCGACGCGCGATGGCGGGCCCGGTCAGGGTCACCGCAACCGCTTGCTCTCCGAGGGCGTCGAACGCGAGTGCCGCCACCACCGAGGAGTCGACTCCACCGGACATCGCGACCACGATCGGACCCCCGCCCTCGGCGATGCGTCGGACCACCTCGTCGGTACGCGCGATCAGGAAGTCGTCTACGCCAAGTTCGGGCATCGAAGGAGCCGGCGGAAGCCGCCGACCGCAAAAACGGTTGCCAAGCCCGACGCTCCGGTCCCCCCGCCACGCCTTTCCCCGCACGCCCCCTTCGATCCCGATCGGTGATGAACGCCTCCGAGACCCTCTCCGCGCTGGACCTTCTCGACCCCCGCTTGGTCGAGGCGGCCGCGCGGCGAGGCATTCGGGAACTCACCGAGATCCAGCGCCTCGCCCTCCCGCTATTGCACACCGACTCCGACGCCCTCCTCCTCTCCCCGACGGGGAGCGGAAAGACCGAGGCGGCGCTGCTGCCTCTGCTCTCGCTCCAACTTCGCGATCCGTCCCCTCCGGTGAGCCTGTTGTACGTCACGCCGCTGCGCGCCCTCAACCGGGACCTCGAACACCGGCTCGTGGGGCTCGCGGGGGATGTCGGCCTGCGCGCCGCCGTGCGCCACGGCGACACGTCGACCTCGCAACGCACGGCCCAATCCCGCAAGCCGCCGGACCTACTGCTCACGACCCCCGAGACGCTCCAGCTCCTGTTGGTCGGCAGCCGACTGCGCCAGACCCTGAAGCAGGTCCGCACGGTCGTCATCGACGAGGTCCACGAGCTCGCTCCATCCGATCGAGGGGCGCAACTGGCGCTGACGCTCGAACGGCTCGACGCCTGGGTCGGTCGCCCCGTCCGACGGGTCGGCCTCTCCGCTACGATCGGCAACCCGGAGGAGGTCGCGCGGTTCCTCTCTCCCGCCCCGCGCCGGGTCGAGGTGCGGTCCGCGGGGCGTCCCCGCGAGCTCGTGCTCGAGGCCCGACGTCCGCGCACGGATCTCCCTCCGCTCGACGCGGCGCTGGTCGAGGAACTGAAGGCCGACGACGTGCTCCTGCCCGCGCTACGAGCCCTGGAAGAGGAGATCCGGGCGCACCGGACCACGCTCGTCTTCGTCAACACGCGTCCGACCGCGGAGGGGCTCGGGGCTCGGTTGAACCGCCTCGCCCCGGACCTCGCCATCTCCGTGCACCACGGCTCGCTCTCGCGCGAGGTTCGCGAGGAGGCGGAGCGACAGTTCCGCGCCGGCGAGCTTCGCGCGCTCGTCGCCACCTCTTCCCTCGAGCTCGGCATCGATGTCGGCGAGGTCGACCATGTGGTCCAGTTCGGCTCGCCCCACCAGGCCGGCCGGCTTGTTCAGAGGGTCGGTCGCTCGGGCCATCGGCTCGATCGGACGATCCATGGAACCGTCCTGTGCCTGGATCTCGATGATCTGGAGGAGGCCGCGATCCTCGCGCGCCGGGCACGGGCGGGGATGGTCGAACCGACCCGATGGCGAACCCGCAACCGCCTGGCCGTCGCGCAACAGCTGGTCGCTGCGCTTCGGGCCGACGGAGCGGTCGACAAGGCCCAGCTGATCGCGCTCCTCCGCCGGGCCGCTCCGGCCTCCGAGCTCTCGGACATCGAATGGGAGACGCTCATCGTCTACCTGGAGGGCCTCGGCCTTGCCCGCGCGGTCGGCTCGCAGATTCGGCCCGGCCGCGGCACCCTCGACCGGTTCTACTCCACCCTCTCCCTGATCCCGGACGAGCGGACCTACCGCCTCCGCGACCTCGCGACCCGCAAGCTCATCGGTACGCTCGACGAGCGGTTCGTCCTGACCCAGATCCTAGCTCAGCCAGCGGAGATATTCCTGCTCCACGGCCGAACGTGGAAGGTCGTCGAGCACCGCGAGGGAGAGCTGCTCGTGGAGTCCGTCAACGAGATCGGCCAGGAGCCGCGCTGGGCGGGGGAGGGCATCGCCGTACCGTTCGACGTGGCCCAGGAGATCGGTCGCCTGCGACGCATCGGCAACTTCGAGGAGTACCCGATTTCCCCGCAGGACCGGGTGGGGCTCGCCGTCCGTCGGGAAGGCGCCGCCCCGCTCGATGCGATCCCGGACGATACGCGCGTGACGGTGACCTCCCGGGCTCGCGTCGCGCTGTTCGGCGCGTGCTTTGGCACGCGCACGAACGAGACCCTCGCCGTCGCGACGGCCGCAACGCTGACCGACCGCCTCGGAGCCCGGGTCGAGGTCGCATCGGTCGAACCGACGTGGTTCGTCCTGGAGATGCCGGTCGCCGTCGATCCGGCGACCTTGCGGGATGCCTTCGCGCTACCGCCCGAGGCGCTCGAGCCGCTGATCGAGCGGATCGTTCCCTCGGGGCTCGACTACCGCTGGGTGTTCGTCACGGTCGCGCGCAAGTTCGGCGTCATCCCCCGGTCGGCCGATCCGCGCGACCTCCGGACCCTCGACCCACTGCTCGAAGCGTCGCGCACGAATCCCCTGGGAGAGGAGACGCTGGAGAAGACCCTGCACGATCGGTACGACATCGAGCACGCGCGGATGATCCTCGAGGCGGTCCGAGATGGGAAGATCCGGATCGAGGCCGCGCCGTCCTCGCCGTTCTCGGACGGGCCGATCGCGCGGCTGCGCTGGCGGGTGATGAGCGACACTCCGCCCCCCACGCTGCTCAAGGCGTTGCGTCAACGCCTCGATCAGGAACCCCTCACCCTCGTCTGCCTGCGTTGCGGATTCATCCGCACGACCACACCGGCGCGCTACCGTACGGAGGGAGGAAGCACTTGCCGACTGTGCAAGGGCGCGCTCTCCGCGGTGCTCTCCCCACGCCGGACGGAGGATATCGATCGCCTGGTGCGATACGCGAAGCACAAGTGGCGCGCGACCGGCAAGGGTTCGCCGCGCACGCGGGGAAAGGGCGGAGCGAAGGCGACTCCGCACGACACGGAGGTTCTCGTTCGCGCGGCCTACACCTCGGCGGAACTCGTCGCGCACTACGGGCAGCGGGCGCTCTGGGCGCTCGCCGCTCGGGGGGTCGGGCCGGACACAGCCCGCCGGCTGCTCCTGCGGCTGTACCGCAGCGACGACGAGTTCATCACCGAGCTCGTCCGAGCGGAACGGAACTACGCGCGGACCCGGACGTTCTGGGACTAGTCCCTCGGCCCGGGAGGACGCGTGCCGGCCTCGGCCGCGACACGCTCGACGAGGGCGCGCGGAGCATCGGATCGGAACGCGCCCGAGCGCGCATGCGTCCGCGCGCATCGCGCGCCCGCCTCGATGAGGCCGGCGCGCATCGCAGCGTACGACGGGGGCCGCGCGAGGCCCAACGCTCGAGCGAGCTCGTTGCATTCGTAGTAGAACGGACGGTCGACCTCGGCCTCTTCGGCGAGCCGGGCGAGCATCGCGGCGATCTCCCGAGGATGCTCGGCGTGGGCGGGCGCTCTCATGGAGCGCACGAGCGCGGCGTCGAAGAGCGGGCCCACCCACATCGGACCCACCGTCCCGGAGCTCCCGAGCGAAGGGCCCGTCCACGAGGCCGGATCGATCGTCGAGACGGGGTCTCGGCCCGTCGTGGGAAGTTGCGGAGCGATCTCGACGTACGCACGGACGTGGTGGTCGTGAAGATAGCCGAGCAGCGGCCGGAGCACGCGGCCCCGAGCCCGGGCCGCTTCCGCGAGGTGCTTGATCAGGATCCGCAGACCGCTCTCGGGGCCGAGCCGGCCGCGGAGCGGCCGCGCGCCGTAGCGGAGCGCGCAAACCTTG
>JAKAZU010000083.1 GCA_021826525.1 Thermoplasmata archaeon | reverse complement strand
ATGGAGGAGGGGGGAATCGGTCACGCGGCGACCCGTTGCCGAACGGCAACGAGTCAGCGGATCCGGCGTTCATCCCGCCGAGGTTCGTACGCCCGGCCACCGGAACACGCCGGACCGGACCTCGCGGACGAGATCGACGACCTCTCCGGGGCGCCCGGTGAGAGACCGGACCACGGAGGTCACGAGCGTGCCAGCGTTTTCGTATCCCGGCGGGAACCCGGAGATCCCCGGGCGAAACACGGGAAAGCGCCTCCACCCGCCTAGGCGCTGATCGGCGCGCATCACGATCTCGCCGACGCGGCGCCCCCGGGAGAAATCATCGAGGTCCCGGAGGAGGCCCGGGTCGAGCCTTGCTCGCCGACCGAGATCGAGCAGGGCGGTAATCTTCTCGGGGCGGTGTCGACGCGGGCTCCGATCTCCCATGAGGCCGTTGAAATACAGGAATGGACCTCCGAGCTCGAGCGCTTCGAGCAACGTCCGGCTCCCCGTCACGACGCGCACTCGAGCTTGATCGAACTCGTCCTGCCAGTTCCCACGAGCCTCCAGTCCGAGAACGATGCGAACGACTCCGCGAGCCGACCGATCGACCGTCCCGGGCATCGGCCGCGGCGTGTGGATGGAAATCGCGCTCGCCGGTGTGCGGGCCGCGAGACCCGAGAGGATCGGTTCGATCAGTCGGTGGGAGCTCGCGGGGCTCGCGTACCAGACCCAGGCCCCGCGACGCGCGCCTCCGGACGTGCGAGGCCGGGATCGTCGTCGACCGGAGGGGAGCGGCCCGCACTGCACCGCCTCGGGGAACTCGCGGACGAAGCTTCGCCGCGGGTGGAAGGTGGAGTAAAGGTGGAGGATGTTCGGTCGATCGAAGGCGCGATAGCGCACGAGCGCGTCGTGGAACTGTTCGACCTCGCGGGCGAACTCCGCGGTTCGGCTCCGCACGCGGATTTTCCGGGACGGGACGCCGCCTTCCCGGTACCGCTCGATGGTCTCCTCCCGGCTCGTCAACGTGCGTGCGAACTCTTCGAAGCTGATGTGGAGGGTCTGCTCCGGCCCGTACGCTCGCTCGATGTCGGAGCACTCTTCCTCCCAGACCCCACCGCGTCCGAACGGTTCGGGGCGTGAAGGAGCCGCGCTAACACCCCAGCACGGGCTCACCGTCACCGCGGTCGACGCCCGCCCCCGTTCGAGGATCTTCGATCGGCGCGCGTGGGCGGGCCAGTCGAACGGACCCTCCACGGACCGGGGCAGCGCACGGCCGCGACGTCGATAGAGCGTGAGGGGGAATCCCGCCGCTTCGAGATGCCGCCCGCAGGCGAGGACTTCCTCGATGTCGCCGAGGCCCCCACCGACCACGGCGGGGAAGAGGTAGACATCGACCGGGGTCGCCGCGCCCCTACGAAGACGGCCGGTAGAGTGTGCGGAGTTCGTGCGCAACTCGGAATCCGCCTCCTTCCAGCGCGGCGAGGCCGGCCCGATTGGCGAGAGGGAGCTGCGAGACGACCCGCGTCGCTCCTTCGGCCGTCAGCCAATCGAGCGCGGTCGAGATCAGGTTGGACACCCGGTTCATGTCCGCTCCTTCGGACACGACCGGCCCGGACAGGTGACTGGAATCCATCACGTCCGACACCGTGGCAAAGACATGCGCAACGGGTCCCGAGCCCTCGTCGAGCACCCACACCATCGTCTTCGACGCCAGGATCGCGTCGAGCTGGCCGGAAGGGTTCAGGGCTCGCGGGCTCACGGGCAGCACTTCGGCGACCTCGGGCGGCGTCGCTTGCTCCATGATCGCGACGAGCGCCGCCGCATCGGACTTCTGGAACGGGCGGATGCCGGGGTCGGCGCGCGTGGGTCGGTCCCGACGATCCGTCTCGGGGGTCCAGACGAGGACCGCCGCGGGACGCAGCGGGAGATACCCCTCGCTATCGTACAGCTCGCGTGCGGTCGCGTTCTTCTCCAGGACGTCGAGCACGACGTAGGGTCGGCCCGCGCGCCGAGCGGCGTCGGCGGAGGCGTGCAGGAGCTGGCGCGCGTACCCGCGGCGACGGTAGGCGGGATCGACCATCACCATGCTGATGTACCCGGCTTTGCGACCGAAGGACAGGATCGTCGAAGCCACGATCGTGGAACCCACCTCGATCGTGAAGAAGCGGAACGTGGGCCGGCCGATCCGGCGGAGGAAACCCAGGATGAGCCGCACGTCCCACCGATAGATGCGCCGGACCACCTTCGCGAACGCCGCGGGGCGCATGCCGTACAGGGCTTCCTCTTCGGGGAAGTTCTCCTGCAGGAGCTCGAAGAGCCGCGGTGCGTCGGCGGGCCGGAACTCCGATAGCATCAGGCCTCATCGTCCGTAGCGTCCATCGGGAGCGCGGTCTCGAACAGGATCCGAAGCGTCAGGGTCGCGCTGGTGGCGTCGCCCCCGAGCAGCGGCAGTCGCGCCATCCGATCGAGCTCTTCCTCGGAGAGCTGCGAGCGGGCGTCGCTGAGCGCCTGCTCCACGAACGGGTCGTCGTTGGCGCGCCGCAGTCGGCCGAGCGCCTCGACCACCGTGTCGAAGATGCGGGTCTCGGCATCGGAGGAGATGCGGATCGTCTCGCCGGCGGCGAAGACCGCGGGCGACTCCGGGGCCGCCGGCTCGGCATGGAGCATGCGGACGAGCTCCGCGCGGGCGCCGTCGTCGCGCAGGCGTCCCAGGGTCCAGACCGCCGCGAGACGCACATCGGCGTTGGGGTGATGCAGTTCCTCGCGCACGCGCGGGACCGCCTCGACCAGTTCGAGCCGGCCGATCGCGTAGATCGCCCCGCTCCGGGGCCAGGGGTTGGCGTCCTCGAGCATGCCGAGGAGGATCGGCAGATCGGCGGGAGTGCCGACCGAGCCGAGACACACGGCCGCGGCTCCCCGCACGGCCCAGGAGGGGTCGGTAACGTGCGCGAGAGCGACCTCCCGAGCCCGCTCGCTACGCATCTCGCCGAGCGCATGGATCGCGCAGACGCGTACGTAATGGGCCGGGTCGCGGGCGGCCTCGACCATCGCGGGCACGCCGCGCGCGTCCCCGATCTTGCCGAGCGCGACCAAGACCGCGGGGCGTTCCCACGGATCCGGTCCGCGCATGCGCTCGAGGAGGAGCGGGACGCTCTCGAGGTCGCGGTAGCGACCCACCACCACGGCGGCCGCGGTCCGTACGCGCCGGGCCGGATCGCGCAGCAACGGCCGGACCTTCTCGACCACCCTCGGGTCTTCGGTGAGCGCGAGGGCCAGCACCACCTCGCGGCGGACCCGGTCGCTCTCGTCGTCGATCGCGCCGAGGAGGGTATCGCGGGCGAGAGGCGTGCGCATCCGTCCGAGCGCGATGGCGACCGCCCAGCGCACCTCCGGGGCCGGATCCTTCATGTGCCCCGCGAGCGCGGGGGTCGAACGCGGGTCGGCGATCAATCGCAGGGCGCGCGCCGCCTGCTCGCGGACTCGCGGATCGGGGTCCTCCAAGGTCCGATCGAGCGGCGCGTAGCTCTCGCTCCGGCCGATCGCTCCGAGGGCCTCGGCCGCACTCGCCCGCACGGCGGGGGATGGGTCTCCGAGCGAGGCCTCGAGCGCGCTCACGGCACGGGGGTCGCGCCCTTCTCCCAGCGCCTTGGCCATCGCTCGGCGCACGGTGGGATCCGGGTCGCTCAGTCCCGCGACCATCGGGGTCAGATCGTCTTCGGGTTCCCGCACCCCGGTGCCTCGGGGGGCCCGGGCTTCGGAACGGACCCGACGCAGTGCCGGTGCCACGAAGGGAAACAGCGTCACGCCGCCCTAAAAGGTCGGCGAGCCCCCCTCCGAGGCGAGGAGCTGCTGATCGGGGTCCGATCCGGAGGCGTACGGGGAGCGTTCGCGTTCCGCGGGGATCCCCCAGCGGACGCGAAGCGCGGCCCGGTCGATCCCGAACGGAGCCAGCAGCGTCTCCACCCCGCGGGCGAGGATCTCGAGATAGGCTCCGACGTCGTAGC